>JAOPUQ010000053.1 GCA_025963425.1 Modestobacter sp.
ACGTCGAGGACTTCAGCTACGAGCGGGTGTCCCGGCTGCTGCGGCTGATCGGCGGGGAGCGGGCGTCGACGTTCGCCGGCCGCGAGGGTGTGGTGGAGGAGTGGTCGGACCGGGTGCAGCCGCACTCGCCGGGGCTGCGTTCGCGGCTCTGGTACGGCGGGGCGTCGCTGAAGTCGGCGCAGTGGGCCGGTGAGCGGGGGATGAACTTCCTGAGCTCCAGCGTGGTGAAGGCGGAGGAGTCGGCCGACTTCGCGGCGATCCAGGCGTCGCACGTCCAGGCGTTCACGGCGGCCAACCCCACCGGTCGGGTGTCGCAGGGGCTGGTGGTGATCCCGACCGACTCGGCGTCCGCTGCCCAGCGCGAGAAGTACGCCGCGTACGTGGCCGAGCGGACGCCGCGGACGCTCTCGCCGCAGGGACCGGCCCGGCTGATGTTCGCCGCCGACCTGCTGGGGACCTCGGAGGAGATCGCCGAGGCGCTGTACGCGCATGCCGGGTTCCGCGAGGTCAGCGAGGTGGTGTTCGCGCTGCCGTTCAGCTTCGAGGCCGAGGACTACGTGCAGATCCTCACCGACATCGCCACCAACCTCGGCCCGGCGCTGGGCTGGGCACCCACCGCCTGAGCCTCGCTCCGCCGGCTGGAGACCGTCAGTCGGTCATCTGGCGGATCTCCCGGCTGCGCTGCTCGATCTCGCGGCGCAGCTCCCGGCGCAGCAGCGCGGCGGCGTGCCGGCGGTTCTGGTCGGGCGTCACCGGCTCCAGCGGCGGCACCGGGACCGGCCGGCCGGCCGGGTCGAGCGCGACCATCGTGAAGTAGCAGCTGTTGGTGTGCCGCACCCGCTGGTCGACCAGGTCCTCGGTGGTCACCCGGATGCCGATCTCCATCGACGTCCGGCCGGTGTAGTTCACGCTCGCCTGGAACGTGACCAGTTCGCCGACGTGGATCGCTTCGCGGAAGACCACCTGGTCGACCGAGAGCGTGACCGCGTACTGCCGGGAGTAGCGGGTGGCGCAGGTGTAGGCGACGGTGTCGAGCAGCTTGAGCAGCTGCCCGCCGTGGACGTTGCCGGAGAAGTTGGCCATGTCCGGCGTCATGAGCACCGTCATCGACAGCCGGCGCCGACTGTCGTCGCCGGACGCCGCGGGCGGATCCGTCTGCTGCACCGTGCACTCCTCTGCCGTCGAACCTCTGCCGTCGAACCTCTGCCGTCGAACCGCCGGAGAGGCGCATCGTGGCAGACGGCGCCGGTGGCGCCCCGTCCGGCGTGACGAGAGCGCTCAGGCGCTCCGGCGCCCGGGCAGGTGGCCCTCGTGTCCGAAGTAGATCGTCCCGGTCGCCGCGCCCTCGCAGACCGCGCAGGCGCTCTCGATCCGCTCGCCCGCGGCGTCGAGTCGCTCGCGGAACCGGCGGGCCGTCGCCTCACCGCCGACGAGGTCGCGGATCCAGTCCTCCAGGTCGCCGCCGTCGGACGGCACGTCGTCGTGCGAGCCGTTGCGAGTCTTCACGGTCCCGTCCTCGGCCGGCGGCGCGGGCATGGTGACCGGTGGCGGCGCGATCGCCGGCGATGAGGCCCCCTGTGTCCCAGGGGCCACGCTGGTGTAGCTGTTGCGCGCAGCAGCTGACCGGCTGCCGGGCATCGCCGTGGGTGGCGGGCGCTGGTCGCCAGAGTTCCGGGGCGCTCTACGCGCACGCCGGGTTCCGGGCGGCCGCCGGCCTGACCGGCCCGGTGGTACCGGATGGGCGGGGGATGACCGATAGCTGGGTCTGATGACCGCAGCGAGAGGACATTCCCGATGAGGGCCCGCACGCGTACGTCCGGCGATCGGCTCGCCGTACTGGCCGGCGCCCGGCTCGACCTGCTCAAGGTCGGGCCCGGAGCGCGCAGCAAGTACGTCGCCCTCGGTGGCGTCCTGCTCAGCACCGGTGCGTTGGCAGCCGTGTCGATGTCCTTCGCCCTGCACATGGCGCTCGGTGCGTGGTGGCCGGTGGCGGTGCTGATCGGCCTCGGCTGGGGCGTGGTCATCGTGAACCTGGACCGGATGCTGCTCGTCGGCATGGGGCACGACTCGTCGTGGCTGCGGAACCTGGGGATGGCGGTGCCGCGGCTCGGCCTCGCGATCCTGCTGGGCACGGTGATCTCCACACCGCTGACGCTGCAGGTCTTCTCCAAGGAGATCGAGGCGACGATGGTGACCCTGCAGGCCGAGGCGGCCGAGCAGTTCACCACCGGGCTGGACGCCGACACGCGGTACGCGCAGATCCCGGAGCTGCGGCAGCGCGTCGCCGACGAGCAGGCCGTGATCGCCAGCGGCGGTACCGCGGACCCGAGCGCGGATCCCTCCGTCGTGGCGGCGCAGGCGGATCGGGACGGCAAGCAGGCGGCGTACGACGCGGCTGTCGCGCGGTTCGCTGAACTGCAGGCCAAGGCGCAGTGCGAGCTCGACGGCAGCTGCGGATCGGGCAGGCCCGGCACCGGGGACGCCTACCTCGCGGCCGCGGCAGCGGCCGGTCAGCAGGCGACGGCGCGGGACGCGGCGAAGGCTGCTCTCGACGCGGCCGACGCGTCGCTGGCGTCGGCCCGTGCGGCCGCGGGGAAGGCGGCCGAGAGCGCGGACGCGCGCAGCGTCGCGCTGGCGCAGGGCGACCTGGCCACCGACCAGGCCGAGCTGAAGCGGCTGACCGACGCACGGACCGCGGAGCAGGCCTCGTTCGAGGCGCAGAACGCGGAGAGCACCGGCATCCTGGCCCGGCTGGAGGCGATGGAGCGGCTGTCGGCCGATCGGCCGCTGGTCGGGACGGCGCACCTGGTCCTGTTCCTGCTGTTCCTCTGCATCGAGCTGCTGCCGGTGCTGGTGAAGGTGCTGCTGAACATCGCCGAGCCGGCTGCCTACGACAAGCTGGTCAAGCTGCGCGAGGACGAAGAGGTCGAGTTCGAGGAGATCCGGCGCGAGGGACGGCGGCGGGCCCAGCAGGCCCGAGCCGACCTCGTGGTCGCGGCCGAGACCGACCGGATGGCCCGGGAGCTGCTGGACCGGGAGATCGCGGCCCGGGACGAGGCGGCGCGGGCGACCGAGGAGCAGGCGCGCCGGAGGCAGCGCCGGGGGCTGGGCCGGGTGCTGCGCGGGCTGCGGCCGGGAGCGCGGAGCCGTTCTGACGAGGTCGCGACGTCACCGGCGCCGGAGGCGCTGGACACCGGTCTCCTGGAGCAGCTGACGGCGGGCTCGTCGACTCTCGGCATGTGGGGCACGAGCGTGCAGCAGCCGGCGGTCGAGGTGCTGCGCGATGCCGCCGGCCGGCCGGCGGTGCCGGCGCCGCGGTCGGCGGAGGACGCCGTGCTGACCGGCGCCCCGGCGGCCG
>JAOPUQ010000366.1 GCA_025963425.1 Modestobacter sp.
GACTACGGCTCCGGGGGCTCGGAACGCCCACCGCTGCTGGCCACCGCCCCCGACGCGACGGTCAAGCCGATGCGGCACGGCGGTCTGGAGGTCGGCCGCGCCGCCGAGGCGCACGCGCTGAGCGTCGCCGCCGCGTCCGGGCAGCCGGCCGACCCCGGCACCCGGAGCGCCCGGCCGCTGGCCAAGCCGCCGGTGCGCCGGTACGCGCGGGACCTCGGCATCGACCTGGCGACCGTCGCCGGCAGCGGGGACGGCGGCGTGATCACCCGCGCCGACGTCGACGCCGCCCGCACGCCCCGCGCTTTTTCGGGAAAAAGCACCGGAACCGGACCGGCCGCCGCGCGCGCTTTTTCGGGGAAAAGCGCGGAGGGGGAGACGCGGATCCCGGTGAAGGGGGTCCGCAAGCTCACCGCCGAGGCCATGGTGGCCAGCGCGTTCACCGCGCCGCACGTCACCGAGTTCCTCACCGTCGACGTCACGCGGATGATGAAGCTGCGCACCCGGCTCGCGGCCCGCCCCGAGCTGGCCGGGGTGAAGGTGAGCCCGCTGCTGTTCGTCGCCCGGGCGGTGCTCCTCGCCGCGCGCCGGCACCCGATGGTGAACAGCTCCTGGGACGAGGCCGCGCAGGAGATCGTGGTCAAGCACCAGATCAACCTGGGCATCGCGGCCGCCACGCCGCGGGGCCTCGTCGTCCCGAACGTGAAGGACGCCGGCCGGCTGACCCTCGCCGAGCTGGCCGGGGCGCTGGCCGATCTGACCGCCACCGCGCGGGAGGGGCGCACGCCGCCGGCGGACATGACCGGCGGGACGATCACGATCACCAACGTCGGGGTGTTCGGCGTGGACACCGGGACGCCGATCCTCAACCCGGGCGAGTCGGCGATCCTGGCGTTCGGCGCGATCCGGGAGATGCCCTGGGTGCTCGGGGGTGAGAAGGGCGGGAAGAAGAAGGTCGTGCCGCGGCAGGTGACGCAGCTGGCGCTGTCGTTCGACCACCGCATCGTCGACGGTGAGCTGGGATCCCGGTTCCTCGCCGACGTCGGTGCCCTGCTGCACGACCCGGGGACCGCCTGGGCGTTCTGAGGCGGGGCGCCCGCTTCCTGATCGCCTGCGGCACGACGACGGCGCCCGTCCCCAGCCGGGGGCGGGCGCCGTCGGTTCGTCGGGGTGCGGTCAGTCGGCGTCGAGGTCCGCGGCCACCATGTCGGCGATGTGGTCCAGCACCGCCTCGTCGTCACTGCTGACGGTGACCTCGGTGCCCTGCTTGGCGCCCAGCGTCATGATCATGAGCGGTGAGCCGGCGTCGACGGGGATGCCGCCGGGGGCAGCCAGGGTCACCGGCACGCCGGACTTGCCGACGGCCTCGGCGATCAGCGCGGCCGGGCGGGCGTGCAGCCCGACGGCTGAGCCGACGGTCACGGTCTTGGTGGGCATCGGTGCCTCTTCTCGGATCGACGGATGGCGGTCTCAGCTTGCCTGCTGCGCGACGGCGGCACGCGCCGGGGCCGCGGGGGCGTGGGCGTGGGCGAGGTCGACCGCGTCCTCGGGGACGGCGTCGGCCTTCTTCCGGCCGATGCCCTTGGCGAGGATGACGGCGACCGCCCCGACGACCATGCCCACCAGCACCGCGATCACGAACGTGAGCAACCCGTTGATCGCGAAGAAGACGAAGATGCCGCCGTGCGGGGCCTGCAGCTCCACGCCGCTGGCCGCGACGATGGCCCCGGTGGTGGCGCCGCCGAGCATGATCGACGGGATCACCCGCAGCGGGTCCGCCGCGGCGAAGGGGATCGCACCCTCGGAGATGAAGGCGGCGCCCAGCAGCCAGGCGGCCTTGCCGTTGTTCCGTTCGGCCGGGGTGAAGAGGCCCGGCCGGACGAGCGTGGCCAGGGCGAGGGCCAGCGGTGGCACCATGCCGGCGGCCATGACCGTGGCCATGATGACCAGCGGCCCGGTGTTGCCGGTCGGGTCGGAGATCCAGCTGGACAGCCCGGCGGTCGCGAAGGCGTAGGCGGCCTTGTTGACCGGGCCGCCCATGTCGAAGCACATCATCAGGCCGAGGAGGATGCCGAGCAGGATCGCGGAGCTGCCGGACAGGCCGTTGAGCCAGTCGGTCAGGCCGTTGATGGCGGCGGCCAGCGGGCGGCCGAGCACCATCGCCATGATGCCGCCGGCGATGAGCGTGGCCCCGAGCGGGATGATCACCACCGGCATCAGGCCGCGGGCGAAGGCGGGCACCTTGATGCGGCTGATCCACAGCGCCGCGAGCCCGGCGATGATGCCGCCGATCAGGCCCCCCAGGAAGCCGGCGCCGACGGTGGTCGCCACGAGGCCGACGGTGAACCCGGGGGCGATGCCGGGACGGTCGGCGATGGCGTAGGCGATGTAACCGGCGAGCGCCGGCACCAGGAAGCCGAAGGCCAGCGACCCCAGCAGGAACAGCAGCGCGCCGAGGTACCCGGCGAGCCCGCCGTGCAGGTAGGGCACGTCGCTGGTCGGCAGGTCGAACAGCGAGTTGTTCAGCACCCACGTCTGGGCGTACGAGACACCGGTGTCCCCGACGGGGGTCGAGATCCGGTACCCGCCGAGCAGGAAGCCCAGCGCGATGAGCAGACCGCCGGCGGCGACGAACGGGATCATGTAGCTGACGCCGGTGAGCAGCCAGCGGCGGACCTCGGCCCCGGCGCTGGGCTTGTCGCCCGACGCGGCGGCGGCCTGGGCGTCGCCCGCGGACCCGGGCACCCGGCGGGCGTTCGGGTCGTCCGCGGCGGCCAGCGCCTCGCGGATCATCACCTCGGGCTCGTTCATCGCCCGCTTGGTCCCCGACTGCACCAGCGGCTTGCCGGCGAAGCGCTCCCGGTCCTTGACCCCGACGTCCACCGCGAAGATCACCGCGTCGGCCCTGCTGATCACCGACGGGGCCAGCGGGGTGGAGCCCGACGACCCCTGCGTCTCCACGTGCAGCTCGACGCCCATCTCGCGGGCGGCCGCGGTCAGCTTGTCGGCGGCCATGTAGGTGTGCGCGATGCCGGTCGGGCAGGCGCTGACCGCGATCAGGGTGCGGGTCGGCGCGTCCGTGGTCGACACCGGGTTGGCGGGGGCGGTCGCACCGGCGGAGGTGGCGGTCGCGCCGACGGTGGGAGCTGCCGCCGGGGCGGGGGAGACGACGTCCTGCACCAGCTGGACGACCTCCTCCGGGGTGGCCGCGGCCCGCAGCGAGGCGACGAACTCCGGCCGCACGAGGGCCCTGGCCAGTGCGGTCAGCAGCGTCAGGTGGTCGGCGTCCCCGTGTTCGGGGGCGGCGATCAGGAAGGCCAGGTCGGCCGGCCCGTCCGGCGCACCGAAGTCCACCGGTGGGGAGAGCCGGGCGAAGGCCAGCGACGCCTGGGTGACCGCGGCGGACCGGCAGTGCGGGATGGCGATGCCCCCGGGCAGCCCGGTGGCCGCCTTGGCCTCGCGGGCCATGGCGTCGGCGTGCAGCGCGTCCG
>JAOPUQ010000419.1 GCA_025963425.1 Modestobacter sp.
TGCGGAGCACCGGCAGGCAGTCGCTGAGCGGGTGTGCCGCCCGGATGTCGGCCAGCTCGTCGGCCGAATAGACGACCGGCGGCGTCCGGCGTTCGGGGTCGACGTGCGCGGCGAGGCTGCGCCGCCATGACTCGGACACGACCGGCCGGGGGGTCTGGCGGGCCGGGCGTCCGCTGAGCACCGCATCGAAGACCTCGGAGAGCGCCCGTGCGCGCAGTGCGGGATCACCCTGGGCCGCGCTCGGGGAGGAGCCTCCGAGCCGTGCACGCTCTCGTGACATGGCACCCCCGGCGTCCACGTCGCCAACGCCGCCTCTCAGCGGCATCTTTGCCCAGAGCTGCCCGCCCGGCAACCGCGCAGGCGCCGGGACGAGGGGCCGCGGAGCGGGCGACCGGTCCCGCTGTGGTCCCGGCCCGGTCAGCTGTCCAGCGCAGCGGCTGCCGCCGTCGCGACCGTGACGTCCTGCTCCACCGAGCCCGCGCTCACCCCGACCGCACCGACGAGCTGGCCGTCGCGGTGCAGCGGGATGCCACCGCCGAAGGTCACCATCCCGCCGGCGGTCTGCCCGAGCCCGTAGAGCTCGGCGCCGGGCTGGACCAGGTCGGTGAGCGCGGAGGTGGGCAGGTTCATCAGGATCGAGGTCACCGCCTTGCGCGTCGAGATGTCGATGCTCGCCTTGATCGCACCGTCCATCCGCCCGAAGGCGACCAGGTGCCCGCCGTCGTCGACGACCGCGATGTTCATCGGCTGGCCGATCTCCTCGGCCTTGGCCAGGCCGGCGTCGAGGATGCGGCGGGCCTGCTCGTGGGTCAGTGAAGGGCTCATGGCCGCAGCCAACCGTGGACCGGCAGCGCCGAACAAGCCCCCCAGCGCCGATCGGCCCGCCGGCGTGGGACGGGGGCAACGAACATGCAACGTGATCCGTGTCACGGTGGCCGTCCGACACGTTCCGACCGAGGAGGGCGCCGCGTGGGCACCTCGCCGACCACCGAGCTGACCAGAGACGACTACCCGTTGTCGATCAACCGGCCGGAGTTGCTGCACACCCCGACCGGCAAGCCGATCACCGCGCTGACGATGGACGCCGTCGTGTCCGGTGAGCTGTCGGCCGAGGACCTGCGGATCACCCCGGAGACCCTGCAGCTGCAGGCCCAGATCGCCGACGCCAGCGGGCGCCCCCAGCTGGCCGGCAACTTCCGACGGGCCGCGGAGATGACCGCGATCCCCGACGCCGAGGTACTGGCGATGTACAACGCGCTGCGGCCGCGCGCCTCGACCGGGGCGGCGCTCGGCGAGCTGGCCGACCGGCTGGAGAACACCTACTCGGCACCGGTCTGTGCGGCCCTGGTCCGCGAGGCCGCCGAGGTCTACGGGCGACGCGACCTGCTCGCCCGCCCCGCTGCCGACTCCGACGACTGAGAGGGCCCCCGCACATGACCAGCACCGCGCCCCGGACCGGCACCGCGCCCCGGCAGTCGCTGCGGACCGAGATCCTCGAGGCCCGCCCGGTGAACCTCGACGGGTTCGTCGAGGAGTGGCCCGAGAAGGGCCTCGTCGCCATGGAGAGCGCCTTCGACCCGGCCCCCAGCGTGCGGGTCGAGGACGGCCAGATCGTCGAACTCGACGGCAAGACGCGCGACGAGTTCGACTTCATGGACACCTTCATCGCCAACCACGCGATCGACGTCGCGTCGGCCGAGCGGTGCACGGCCATGCCGTCGGCGGAGATCGCCCGCATGCTCATGGACCCCCGGGCGTCCCGCGACGAGGTGCTCGCCGTCACCCGGGGCCTGACCCCGGCCAAGATCCTCGACGTCGTCAAGTTGATGAACGTCGTGGAGATCATGCAGGGGATGCAGAAGATGCGCGCCCGGCGCACCCCGGCGAACCAGGGGCACTCCACCAGTGCCCGGGACAACCCCGTCCAGGTCGCCGCCGATGCGGCCGAGGGCGCTCTGCGCGGGTTCGCCGAACTGGAGACGACGCTGGGCGTCCTGCGGTATGCCCCGCTGGTGGCCATCGCGCTGCAGGTAGGGGCCCAGGTCGGCCGTGGCGGCGTGCTCACCCAGTGCGCGCTGGAGGAGGCCACCGAGCTGGAGCTCGGCATGCGCGGGATCACCGCGTACGCCGAGACGATCTCGATCTACGGCACCGAGTCGGTGTTCATCGACGGGGACGACACCCCGTGGTCCAAGGCGTTCCTGGCGTCGGCCTACGCCTCCCGCGGGATCAAGATGCGCTTCACCTCGGGCACCGGGTCGGAGGTGCAGATGGGCAACGCCGAGGGCAAGTCCATGCTGTACCTGGAGATCCGCTGCATCCTGATGGCCAAGGGAGCCGGGGTCCAGGGGCTGCAGAACGGCTCGATCAGCTGCATCGGCGTGCCCGGTGCCGTGCCGGGCGGACTCCGGGCGGTGGCCGCGGAGAACCTCGTGGCCAGCATGGTCGACCTGGAGTGCGCGTCGGGCAACGACCAGTCCTTCTCGCACTCGGCGATGCGCCGGACCGCGCGGGCGATGCCGCAGCTGTTGCCGGGCACCGACTTCGTCTGCTCCGGCTACTCGTCGGTCCCGAACGCGGACAACATGTTCGCCGGGTCGAACTTCGACACCGAGGACTTCGACGACTGGAACACCATTCAGCGTGACTTCCAGGTCGACGGAGGGCTGCGGCACGTCCGCGAGGACGAGATCCTGCAGGCCCGCGACAAGGCGGCCCGCGCGCTCCAGGCGGTCTTCGCCCACCTGGACCTGCCGCCGATCACCGACGACGAGGTCGCGGCGGCCACCTACGCCAACTCCTCCAACGACTACCCGTTCCGGGACGTGCTCTCCGATCTCAAGGGCGCGCAGTCGGTGATGGACCGCGAGATCACCGGGCTGGACCTGGTCAAGGGACTCGAGGCGGCCGGCTTCCACGACGTCGCGGAGAACCTGCTGACCGTGCTCCGCCAACGGGTGTCGGGGGACCTCCTGCAGACCTCCGCCGTCCTCACCGCCGACTTCACCCCGCTGTCGGCGATCAACGACCCCAACGACTACGCCGGTCCCGGCACCGGGTACCGGCTCGAGGGCGAGCGCTGGGAGCAGCTGAAGAAGCTGCGTCACGTCACGTCCTCGACCAACCCCGAGACCGAGGTGGGCTGAGCCATGACCACTCCGACGGCGACCTCCACCCTCCCCGGGCGGACCGTCAGCCTCCGCGAGATCGGGCCGGCCCGGCGCGGCACCCGGGAGGACGAGGTCGTGGTGGCGGTGTCGCCGGCGTTCGCCGGCCACTTCAGCAAGACCATCGTCGACGTCCCCCACGCCGAGGTGCTGCGTCAGTTGCTGGCCGGCATCGAGGAGCAGGGGGTCACCGCCCGGGTGGTGCGCTTCCGGGACACCGCCGACCTGGCGGCACTCGCCCACATGGGGGCCAAGCTGTCCGGGTCGGGGATCTGCGTGGGCATCCTGTCCCGCGGGACGACGATCATCCACCAGAAGGACCTCCCGCGGCTGAGCAACCTGGAGCTGTTCCCCCAGTCGCCGCTGCTCGACGCGGCGGTGTTCCGCATGATCGGCTCGAACGCCGCGCAGTACGCCAAGGGCGAGTCGCCCCAGCCGGTGCCGACGCGCAACGACCAGATGGCCCGCCCGCGCTGGCAGGCCAAGGCGGCCCTGCTGCACTTGAAGGAATTCGAGTGCATCGAGGCCGGCCGCGGGCCGGTCGACGTCGAGCTGGTGTTCGAGTCGAGCAACGCGGGCTGAGGTGCGCGGTCCCGGGCCCGCCGAGCCGGCGGAACGGCTGATCGTCGGCGTCGACATCGGCAACTCCACGACCGAGGCGTGCCTGGCCTCGATCGGGCCGGAGGGGGCGGTGTCCTACCTGGGCACCGACCTGACCCGGACCACCGGCGTCAAGGGCACCCCGGACAACACCCCGGGCGCGCTCACCGCCATCCGCGGCGCGCTGGCCCGGGCCGGCCGGAGCGCCGGCGAGGTGCGCACCGTGCTGCTCAACGAGGCCACCCCGGTGATCAGCGGTCTCGCCATGGAGACGATCACCGAGACGATCATCACCGAGTCGACGATGATCGGGCACAACCCGACCACCCCGGGTGGGGAAGGGCTGGGCGTCGGCACGACCAGGTCGATCGCCGAGCTCGGTGAGCAGGAGCCCGGTGAGCCGGTGGTGTGCGTCGTCCCGCACGGGTGGGACTTCGACGACGCCGCCGCGACGATCAACGCCGCCGTCCAGCGTGGCGTGGCGGTCGTGGCCGCGATCCTGGCCGGCGACGACGCCGTGCTGATCACCAACCGGCTGGCCCGGGCGGTCCCCGTCGTGGACGAGGTCGCCGCCGTGGAGAAGGTGCCCCTGGGCATGCTGGCCGCCGTCGAGGTCGCGGCACCGGGGCGGACGATCAGGACCCTGTCGAACTCCTACGGTCTGGCCACCGTGTTCGGGCTGGACCCCGCCCAGACCCGTCAGGTCTCCCCGGTGGCGCGCGCGCTGACCGGCAACCGCTCGGCGGTGGTGGTGCGCACGCCGTCCGGGGACGTCACCGACCGGCGCATCCCGGTCGGCGAGCTGGTGCTGCGGGGCGCGGGCAAGACCCTTCGGGTGGACGTCGACGCCGGTGCGGAGGCGATCATGGACGTGGTCGGCCGGGCGCAACCTCTCGACGACGCGCACGGGGAACCGGGCACCCACGTCGGTGGCATGCTCGCCCAGGTCCGCGACACCATGGCCGACGTCATGGACCTCCCCGGGCAACCGGCCGTCCCGGTGTCCGAGATCGCCATCCGCGACGTGCTGGCGGTCGACACGTTCGTCCCGGCGGACGTGCGCGGTGGCCTGGCCGGGGAGGTCGCCCTGGAGAACGCCGTCGCGCTCGCGGCGATGGTGAGCACCAGCCGCAGCCGCATGCAGCTGGTGGCCGACCTGGTGTCCGAGGGGCTGGGCGCCGCGGCCGAGATCGGCGGTGTCGAGGGTGAGATGGCGGTCAGCGGCGCGCTGACCACCCCGGGCGTCGACCGGCCGGTCGCCGTCCTGGACCTGGGGGGCGGCTCGACCGACGCCGCGCTGCTCACCCGTGAAGGCGAGTGCACGGCCGTCCACGTCGCCGGCGCCGGTGAGCTGGTCACCAAGCTGATCGACTCCGAGCTCGCGCTGGGGGACCGGGAGGTGGCCGAGAGCGTCAAGTGGTTCCCGCTGGCGAAGGTGGAGAGCTTCTTCCACATCCGGCACGAGGACGGCACGGTGCAGTTCTTCGACGAGCCGCTGCCGCCGCACGTCTACGCCCGGGTCGTGGTGCTGACCCCGGACGGCCCTGCCCCGGTGGGCACCCGGCACGGTCTGGACCACGTCCGCCGCGTGCGCCGGGAGGCCAAGCGGCGGGTGTTCGTGGTCAACGCCCTGCGGGCGCTGCGGCAGGTGGCACCGGGGGGCAACCTCCGGGCGCTGGAGTTCGTGGTCCTGCTCGGCGGGTCCGCGCTGGACTTCGAGATCCCGGACATGATCGCCGACGCCCTCGCCCCGCACGGGATCGTCTGCGGGACGGGCAACGTGCTGGGCACCGAGGGCCCGCGCAACGCCGTCGCCGCCGGCCTGGTCCGGACGTACGCCGCCGGGCCGATGCGGGCGGCACCGGGCCCGGCGACGTGACCGGGACGGGAACGCGGCCGGCGATGCTGGTGTACCGGCACCCCTCGGCGCCGTTGCCGGTGCTGCGCGAGGTCTGCGCGGGGGCGGAGGAGGAAGGGGTGCCGACCGAGGTCGTGGACGCCCCGGGTGGAGGCGACGCGCAGGACGCGACCGCCCTCGCCCACGCCGCTGCGCTGGAGTCCCGGCTGGACGTCGGGATCGGCGTCGACGCATCCGGCGCGGCGGCGGTGCACCACGCCAAGCTGCCGGAGGACAGGCCGCCGGCCACGACGGGCCCCGATGCCGCACCGCCGGACTGGCGGCGGGCCGGGCGGATCGGGGCCCGGGTGGTGAAAGGCCTTCCGCTGATGGAGGGCCCTCGACCGTGAGACCCGGCACCCGGGACGGGTCAGAGGTACTGGCCGCCCCCCGGACGGACGTCGGCACCGGACTGCCCGTGGGACGAGCCACTGGGCAGCGCGCGACGGCGCATCTCCTCCAGCTGCGCCCGGGCGGCCATCTGCTGGGCGAACAGTGCGGTCTGGATGCCGTGGAAGACGCCTTCGAGCCAGCCGACGAGCTGGGCCTGGGCGATCCGCAGCTCGGCGTCCGAGGGTGTCTCCCCCTCGGTGAAGGGCAGCGTGATGCGCTCCAGCTCGTCGCGGAGCTCAGGTGCCAGGCCCTCCTCCAGCTCCTTGATCGAGGCGGCGTGGATGTCGCGCAGCCGGTTGCGGCTCGCGTCGTCCAGCGGCGCCGCGCGGACCTCCTCGAGCAGCTGCTTGATCATCGTGCCGATGCGCATGACCTTGGCGGGCTGCTCGACGAGGTCGCCGATGCCGGCGGCGCCGTCGTCGGAGCCCTCGCCGTCGGGGAAGGGCATCGACCCGACCGGCTGCCCGTCGGGGCCCACGACGAGGACCTGCTGGGGGCGCTGCCCGCCCGTGCCTGGTGCAGTCATGCCCACCATCCTGCCCTCTGCCGCCGGGCCGGGTCGGGAGCGGGGTGGGCAGGTCCGGGCCTCGCTCCGGGAGTGCGGAGACCGCTGGCGGCCCAGGTCTGCTGACTAGGCTGAGGCCCATGTCATCGGGGGCCGGGCGACTGGACGTCGCCCGTGTCCGCGGCCTCTTCTCGGGCCTGTCCGACGGCTACGTGCACGCCGACGCCCCCGGCGGGTCGCTGGTCCCGGAGAGCGTCGTGCGCGCGGTCGCCCAGGCGATGCGGGTGCCCATCGCCAACCGCGGCGGGGTGTTCCCGTCCTCGGCGCGGGCCGAGCAGTTGGTGTCCGGCGCCCGGTCGGCGGTCGCCGACCTGGTGGGCGGGACGGCGTCGGGGGTGGTGCTCGGGCCGAACATGACCACGCTGACCTACGCGATGGCCCGCGCGCTGGCCAGGCGCTGGCGGCCCGGCGACGAGGTCGTGGTCAGCCGGCTGGACCACGACGCCAACGTCCGGCCGTGGATGCAGCTGGCCGACGAGACCGGCGCGGAGGTCAAGTGGGCCGAGGTGGACATCGAGACCGGCGAGCTGCCCGCCTGGCAGTACGACGAGCTCGTCACCCCGCGCACCCGGCTGGTCGCCGTCACCGCGGCCAGCAACGCGATCGGCACCCGGCCGGACGTCGCCGCCATCGCCGAGCGGGCGCACCGGGTGGGGGCACTGGTCTACGTCGACGCCGTGCACGCCGCACCGCACGTCCTGCTGGACATGGGTGAGCTCGGCGCGGACTTCATCGCCGTCTCGGCCTACAAATGGTGCGGTCCGCACGTCGGCGCGGTGGTCGCCGACCCGGAGCTGCTGGGCGAGCTCCGGCCGGACAAGCTGGTGCCCGCACCCGACCGGGTCCCCGACCGCTACGAGAACGGCACCCCGCCCTTCGAGCTCTACGCCGGCGTCGCCGCCGCCGTGGAGCATTTGGCCGCGCTGTGCCCCGACGCGTCGGGTACCCGCCGGCAGCGGCTGACCACCTCGATGGCCACGGTCGGGCGGTACGAGGGGGAGCTGTTCGCCCGGCTGGACCGCGCGCTTCGCTCGATGGCGCACGTGCAGGTGCTCGGCTCCCCGCTGGACCGGACGCCGACGCTGTCGTTCACCGTCTCGCGCATGCGGCCCCGGCAGGTCGCCCGTGAGCTGGCCCGGCGCAACGTCTGCGCCTGGGACGGCGACTACTACGCCCGCGAGCTGTTCGACGCGATCGGGGTCAACGAGACGGGCGGCGCGGTGCAGCTGGGGCTGATGCACTACAACACTGCCGACGAGGTCGACCACGTCGTGCAGTGCGTGGCCGACCTCGCCTGACCCCCCGGGCAAAGGATCCTTTCCACCCGGTTCGGCGGCCAAAACCGGGTGGAAAGCTTCCTATGCCTCGGGGAGCAGCAGCACCTTGCCGATGTGGTCGCTGGCCTCGATCAGCGCGTGCGCCTCGCCGGCCCGCGACATCGGCAGCCGGCGGTCCACGATCGGCCGGACGACGCCCCGCTCGACGTCGGGCCACACCTCGTGCCGCACCGCGGCGACGATCTGGGCCTTGCCGCCGGGGCCGGTCGCCGGCCGGGAGCGCAGCGTGGTGGCCGCGACCGAGGCCCGCTTGCGCATGAGCATGCCCATGTCCAGCTCGGCCTTCGTGCCGCCCTGCATGCCGATGGCGACCAGCCGGCCGCCGGTGGCCAGCACGTCGACGTTCCGGGCCAGGTACTTGGCGCCCATGATGTCCAGGACGACGTCGGCGCCGTGCCCGTCGGTGGCCGTCCGCACCGCCTCGACGAAGTCCTCGTCGCGGTAGTTGACCAGCACCTCGGCGCCCAGCTCGCGGCAGAAGGCCAGCTTCTCGGCGCTGCCGGCGGTGGTGGCCACCCGGGCGCCGGCCCGCACGGCGAGCTGGATGGCCATCGTGCCGATGCCGCTGCCGCCGCCGTGCACCAGGAAGACCTCGCCGGCGCGCAGCCCGGCCAGCATGAAGACGTTGGACCAGACGGTGCAGGTGACCTCCGGCAGGGCGGCGGCGGTGGCCAGCTCGACGCCGGCGGGCTTCGGCAGCAGCTGCCCGGCCGGGACGGCGACCCGCTCGGCGTAGCCGCCACCGGACAGCAGCGCGCACACCTCGTCGCCGACCGACCAGCCGGTCACGCCGGCCCCGACCTCGCTGATGATGCCGCTGCACTCCAGGCCGAGCACCTCACTGGCGCCCGGGGGAGGTGGGTAGTGGCCCTGTCGCTGCAGCAGGTCGGCACGGTTGACCGCTGCCGCCACGACGTCGACCAGCACCTCGCCGGGGCCACAGACGGGGTCGGGCACCTCCCCCCAGCCCAGGACCTCGGGACCGCCGGGGGAGTCGATCGTCACCGCGCGCATGACCCGACCCTAGGAGCACCGACCGGGACGGGGTAGGCCGCCCCGGCCGGTGCTCAGCTGCTCAGGCCCGGGCCTTGAGGTCCTTGCGCAGGATCTTCCCGGCGGACGACTTCGGTACGACCTCGATGAACTCGACCAGCCGGATCTTCTTGTGCGGCGCGACGCGTTCGGCGATGAAGGACTTCACGCCGTCCTCGGTCAGCTCCGAGCCCGGGGCGCGGACGACGAACGCCTTGGGCAGCTCCTCGCCGCTGTCGGTGTCCAGCACCCCGATCACCGCGGCGTCGGCGATCTCCGGGTGGCCGAGCAGCACGGCCTCCAGTTCGGCCGGGGCCACCTGGTAGCCCTTGTACTTGATCAGTTCCTTGACCCGGTCGACGACGGTGAAGCGGCCCTCGTCGTCGACGATCGCCACGTCGCCGGTGTGCAGCCAGCCCTCGCCGTCCAGGGTGTTGGCGGTCGCCTGGGCGTTGTTCAGGTAGCCGGCCATCACCTGGGGGCCGCGGACCCACAGCTCACCCCGCTCGCCGGGGGCGGAGTCCTCGCCGGTGGCCGGGTCGACCAGCCGGCACTCGGTGTTGGGCAGCGCGTAGCCGACCGAGCCCTTCGGGGTGGGGCCGGCGCCGGCCGGCTCCAGGCCGGTCTCGGGGGTGGTGTGCGAGACAGGCGACAGCTCGGTCATGCCGTAGCCCTGCCCGACGGTGACACCGGTGTCGGCGCCCTTGCGCAGCCGGTCCTGGGCGGCCTGGGCCAGCGCGGCGTCCAGCGGTGCGGCGCCTGAGGTGATGCTGTGCAGCGACGACAGGTCGAACTGGTCGACCAGCGGGTGCTTGGCCAGCGCGAGCACGATCGGCGGGGCGACGAACGCCCGGGTGATCTTGTGGTCCTGGATGACGCGCAGGAACTGCTCGAGGTCGAAGCGCGGCAGCGTGACCACGGCGCCGCCCCACTGCAGGCCCTGGTTCATCAGCACCGTCAGCCCGTAGATGTGGAAGAACGGCAGGACGGCGATGATCCGCTCCTGGCCTTCCCGCACCCCGGCCAGCGGACGCGACTGGCTGACGTTGGCCACCAGGTTGCGGTGGGTCAGCATCACGCCCTTGGGCAGCCCGGTGGTGCCGCTGGAGTAGGGCAGCGTGACCAGGTCGGTGGCCGGGTCGATGTCGACGGTGGCCGAGGGGGCGTCGGAGCCGAGCAGCTCCGGCAGCGAGGCGTGCCCCTCGGCGCCGTCCAGGACGACGATCTCGTCGACCGGCGTCTTCTCCACCGCCGACTGCGCCCGGTCCATGAACATGGAGATGGTCACCAGGACCTTGGCGCCGGAGTCCTTGAGCTGGAAAGCGATCTCCTCGGCCGTGTACAGCGAGTTGATCGGGCTGGTCACGCAGCCGGCCGCGGCGATGCCGTGGAAGACCACCGGGTACCAGATGGTGTTGGGGCACAGCACCGCGACCACGTCGCCCTTGCGCAGGCCGCGGGCGTGCAGCGCGGCGGCGAAGCGGTCGACGTAGGCGGCCAGCTGGCCGTGGGTGATCGTCTCGCCCGAGAGGCCGTCGATCAGTGCCGGGGCATCGGCGCGGTCGGCCGCCCCGGCCAGGACGAACTGCGGTACCGACAGCTCAGGGATCTCGACATCGGGATAGCGGCTGGCGATCGCCACGGGGGGTCCTCCTCGACTCAGTGCGTGACCGCAGTCTCACACCCGCCGTGCGCCCCGACACACCCGGGGTTACCCACGAGTAGGTCCGATTTCCGGACCCGGGCGGGGAGCGGTGCTCAGCGCGGCCAGAGCACCGACTGGGTGCAGCGGAACAGCGCCACCGGCCTGCCGGTGCCCTCGCTGGTGACCACGGCGTCCCAGACCTGCGTCGTCCGGCCGGCGTGCACGTTGGTCGCGACGGCGGAGATGCGGCCCTCCCGGGCGGTGCCCAGGTGGTTGCTCTTGAGCTCGATCGTGGTGAAGCCACTGGCGCCCTCGGGCAGCAGCGCCCGGGTGGCCAGCCCGCAGCTGGTGTCGGCGAGCCCCACGACGCTCGCCGCGTGCAGGTAGCCGTTGGGGGCCAGCAGCTCGCCGCGCACGTCGAGGTGGGCGGTGAGCCGGCCGGGCTCGTGGCTGTCGATGACGATGCCCAGCAGCCCCGGCAGGGTGCCCGGCAGCAGTGCGTTGAGCTCGTCGGCGGAGTGGAACCCGGTGGCGGCCATGCCGGGAACCTATCGAGGGGACGTCAGGCCGGTGCGGCGGTCTCCCAGAGCCCGACCACGTTGCCCTCGGAGTCCCGGATGTAGGCGGTGAACCCCATCGCCCCGACCGGCTGCTTCGGCACCACGGTGGAGCCGCCGAGCGCGTCGACCGTCGTGAGGGTGTCGTCGATGCTGTCCACATCGACGACCACGATCGGCCCGGGCGAGGGGCTGCCCTGCCGCGCCATCATGCCGCCGTTGATGAACCCGGGTTCGGCGGGACCCTGCTGGCCGCTCGGGCCGGAGGAGACCAGGGTGTAGTTCATCTCCGGCATCTCCTGCAGCTGCCAGCCGAAGGCCTCCTGGTAGAAGCGCCGGGCGCGCTCCCCATCGTCGTGGGGGATCTCGAAGTGCACGACGCGACCACTCATCGCGCCACCTCCCGGGTCGGGGCGGACCTGCCACCGAGCAGGTTCGTCCCGGCCGGGCCGGCGGGACAGGGTCATACGCCCCGGGTCAGGCCAGGCCGCGGGTGCTGCGCACCGGCTGCCGGTCGCCGCGGATGGCGGCCACCATGTCCAGCGTCTGCCGGGTCGCGGCCACGTCGTGGGCCCGGAACACCCGGGCGCCCAGCCAGGCGCTGACCGCGGTGGCCGCCAGGGTGCCGGTGAGCCGCTGGTCGAGCGGGACGTCGAGGGTCTCCCCGACGAAGTCCTTGTTCGACAGCGCCACCAGCACCGGCCAGCCGGTGGCCACCAGCTCGTCCAGCCGCCGGGTGGCCTCCAGGGAGTGCCGGGTGTTCTTGCCGAAGTCGTGGCCGGGGTCCACCAGTACTCGCTCGGGGTCCACTCCGGCGTCCACGGCGGCGCGCGCGAGCGCCGTCGTCCGGCTGACGACGTCGGCCATCACGTCGGGGTAGCTGACCCGGTGCGGGCGGGTGCGCGGCGGCAACCCGCCGGCGTGCGTGCAGACGATCCCCGCCCCGGCCTGCGCGGCCACGCCGGCCAGCGCCGGGTCGACCCCGCCCCACGCGTCGTTGACGACGTCGGCGCCCGCGGCCAGCGCCTCCCGGGCCACCTCGGCCCGCCAGGTGTCGATGGAGATCGGCAGCCGCGGGTGGGCCGCCCGGATCGCGGCGACCAGGTCCACGGTGCGACGGACCTCCTCGGCCGGCGAGACGTACTCGCCCGGGGCGGCCTTCACCCCGCCGACGTCCACCATGTCCGCGCCCTCGGCGATCACCTGGTCCACCCGGGCCACCGCCGCGTCGAGCTCGTAGGTCGCGCCGCGGTCGTAGAAGGAGTCCGGCGTGCGGTTCACGATCGCCATGACGACCAGTCCGCTGTCCGGCACGTCGAGAGCACCCAGTCGCAGCACGTGCCCAGCCAAGCAGAGGGGCAGGATCACGCAGATGACCACACCCCCGGAGTTCCCGCCCGCCCCCGACCGGGTCGACCCGCCGTACCGGGACGGCGAGCGGGCGGCGCTGGAGGCGTGGCTGGCGTTCCACCGGGCCACGCTGCTGGTCAAGACCGCCGGCCTGACCGCCGAGCAGCTGGGCCGCCGGTCCGTTCCGCCGTCCACGCTGAGCCTGCGCGGCCTGGTCCGGCACCTGACGGAGGTGGAGCGGAGCTGGTTCCGCCGGGTACTGGACGGCCAGCAGGCGCCGCCGCTGTACTACGGCCCCGATGACGACGACGGCGATTTCGACGCGGTGGGCCGCGACACCGACCACCCCGACCCGGACACCGCTGTCGCCCGCGAGTTCGCCGCCTTCAGCGCGGAGGTCGAGGTCAGCCGGGCACTGGCCGCCCAGCACGACTCACTCGACGACCTGGGCGCGGGTCAGCGCCGCGGAGAGTCCGTGTCGCTGCGCTGGATCTACCTGCACATGATCGAGGAGTACGCCCGGCACAACGGCCACGCCGACCTGCTGCGGGAGTGCATCGACGGCGCCACCGGCGACTGAGCCCCGGTCACCGGGCGGCGTGCATCTGGTGGGTCGTGCTTCAGACGAGCGCCTGGGCGACCAGCTGACGCAGGTAGGAGCGGATCGGCAGGGTGCTCGAGGGCAGCAGCTGGGTGTAGAAGCCGACGGTGAGGTCCTCGACCGGGTCGACGTAGAACGCGGTCGACGCGGCGCCGCCCCAGCTGTAGTCGCCGACGCTGGCCGGGCCGCCGTAGCGGGCCGGGTCGAGGACCATGGAGAACCCGAGTCCGAAGCCCACCCCGCGCAGCGGCGTCTCGGCGTACAGCGCCCGGCCGAAGCTCTCCAGGTCGGCGTTGCCGGGCAGGTGGTTGCGCAGCATGTGGGCCACCGTCCGCGACCCGAGGACCCGACCGGCGTCCGGGTCGTCACTGACCGAACCGCCGCGGCGCAGCATCTCCATGAACCGCAGGTAGTCCCCGGCGGTGGAGACCAGCCCGCCGCCCCCGGACAGGAACGTCGGCGTGCTGTGCGCGGCCTGCTCGAACGACTCCGGCATGAGGGTGACGCCGGGGCCGTAGAGGCGGGCGAGGGAGTCGGGGTCGTCGCCGGGACGCAGCCCGAACGAGGTCTCGGTCATCCCGAGCGGGCCGAGGACGCGCTCGGCGAACACCTCGTCCAGTGGCTTGCCGGCGATCACCTCGACCAGCCGGCCGAGCACATCGGTGGAGACGCCGTAGTTCCACTCGGTGCCGGGCTGGAACAGCAGCGGCATGGCCGCGAACTGGCGGCTGACCTCGGCGGAGTCCGCGCCCGGCGGGGTGCCCCACTCGTGGCCGCGCAGCCGGTAGAGGGTGTCGACCGGGTGGGCGTGGTGGAAGCCGTAGGTGAGCCCGGAGGTGTGGGTCAGCAGGTGCCACACCCGGATCGGCTCGACCTGGGGGACGGTCACCGGCTTGAGCTCGGAGCCGGCGACGTAGACCGGGGTGTCGGCGAACTCCGGCAGCCAGCGGCTGATCGGATCGGTGAGCTCGAAGGCCCCCTCCTCGTACAGCGACATCGCCGCCACCGAGGTCACCGGCTTGGTCATCGAGT
>JAOPUQ010000436.1 GCA_025963425.1 Modestobacter sp.
CCAGCGCACCAAGGAGGAGCTCGAGGCGGTCCGCCTGGAGGCCGAGCGGGCCGAGCGCGACGGCGACCTGGCGCACGTCGCCGAGCTCCGCTACGGCCGGATGCCCGCCCTCGAGCGGGAGTTGCGGGAGGCCGAGGCGTCGGTCGCGGCGGGAGACTCGATGCTCAAGGAGGAGGTCGGCCCCGACGACATCGCCGAGGTCGTGCAGGCCTGGACCGGCATCCCCGCCGGGCGGCTGCTCGAGGGGGAGACCCAGAAGCTGCTGCGCATGGAGGAGGGCCTCGGTACGCGCGTCGTCGGCCAGCCCGACGCGGTGCGTGCGGTCTCCGACGCTGTCCGCCGGGCGCGCTCGGGTGTCTCGGACCCCGACCGCCCGACCGGTTCCTTCCTGTTCCTCGGACCCACCGGGGTCGGCAAGACCGAGCTGGCGAAGGCGCTGGCGGAGTTCCTGTTCGACGACGAGCGGGCGATGGTCCGCATCGACATGAGCGAGTACTCCGAGAAGCACTCGGTCGCCCGCCTGGTCGGCGCCCCGCCCGGCTACGTCGGCTACGAGGCCGGCGGCCAGCTGACCGAGGCGGTGCGGCGCCGTCCCTACACGGTGGTCCTGCTCGACGAGGTGGAGAAGGCCCACCCCGACGTCTTCGACGTGCTGCTCCAGGTGCTCGACGACGGCCGGCTCACCGACGGTCAGGGGCGCACGGTCGACTTCCGGAACACCCTGCTGATCCTGACGTCGAACCTGGGCTCGCACCTCATCGCCGACCAGTCGGTGCCCGAGGACCGCCGCCGGGAGGCGGTGATGGAGGTCGTCCGCGCCCACTTCAAGCCCGAGTTCCTCAACCGGCTCGACGACGTCGTGGTGTTCCGCGCGCTGGGCAGCGACGAGCTGGCCGGAATCGTGGACATCCAGGTCGCCGTCCTGGCCCGCCGGCTGGCCGCCCGCAGGCTGACCCTGCAGGTCAGCGACGCGGCCCGCGAGTGGCTGGCGTTCAACGGGTTCGACCCGGTCTACGGTGCCCGCCCGCTGCGCCGGCTCGTCCAGTCGGCGATCGGCGACCAGCTGGCCCGGGGACTGCTGGCCGGTGAGATCCGGGACGGCGACGAGGTGCTCGTCGACTGGCCCGGCGTCGCCGGTGAGCAGACCGACGGCGGACTGAGCGTGACCCGCGCCTGAGGCCGCACCGGGCGTCGTCCGCAGCCTGTGGACGACGCCCGTGGCCGCCGGGAGCGGGTGGCGCCGGCCCGGCTGAGCCCGGGCCGGTTCACCCGTTCGGTGCCGCGCCGCACGCGTCCGGTGTCCCCGGGCAGCCGGATGGCCCATGATCTCCGCATCCACACCGGCACGGGAGGAGCGTCATGACGTCAGGACCGCAGGACCCGCAGCAGGGTGGCCAGCCGCCGTACGGCCAGCAGCCCGGGTACGGGCAGCAGCCGTACGAGCAGCAGCAGCAGCCGTACGGGCAGCAGCAGCCGCCGTACGGCCAGCAGCCCGGGTACGGGCAGGAGCAGCCTGGGTACGGCCAGCAGCCGGCCCCCTACGGCCAGCAGGGGTACTCCGCCTACCCCGCGGCCCCCGGGTTCGGGCAGCAGCCGGGCGGTCCCAGCACCCCGACGCCGCGGCCGAGCACGGTGACGTACGGCGTCGGCGCCTTCCTGCTCTACTCATTGCTGGGGTTGCTCAGCTCGATCATCACCTTCGCCTCGCTCGACACCTACATCAACGACGCAGCCGCGCAGGCCGGCGTCACCGCCGAGTCGGTGCGGTCGGTCGTCATCGTCACTGCGGTGATCGGGCTGCTGTTCCTGGCCGCCTACCTGGTCGTGCTCTGGTTCGCCTGGCAGGGGCGCAACTGGGCCCGGATCGTGCTGTGGGTTCTCGGTGGGCTCAGCCTGCTGTTCGGGCTGCTCGGAATGGGCAGCAGCACCGGCGTCCTGGCGCTGCTCGGGGTCCTCCAGCTGCTGCTCCTGGTCGCCGGGATCGTGCTGCTGGCGCTCAAGCCCTCCAGCGAGTGGTACCGGGGCGAGGGGCAGCGCCGCCAGGCGCACTCCGGCTGAGGTCCGGTCCCGACCGCGGTCGCCGCTGACCGGTCAGCCGCGACCGCGCGGGCGCATCGGCGCCCACGCGGCGGTGGTCCGGGCCAGCAGGCTGGTGACCGCGCCCACGCACAGCACGACCAGCAGGAGCGAGAACACCGACGTGCCGCCGGCCCCGACGGCCGACATCAGGGTGAGCAGCCCGAGGAAGGCGGCGACCGCCACGCCGGCCCAGCGCGCCCACGCCCGCCGGCGGGTCAGCCACACGGCGGCCGCGGTGCCCACCAGTCCGACCACGAGGTCCCGTAGCAGACCGCTGACCACGAAGCGGGTGACCTCCTCGCGGGTGAGGTCGGGCTGGGCCAGGAGGAAGCGGTCGACGACCCCCTCCCGGCCGAACCAGGTCAGTGCCGCACTGAGCAGCAGCAGCACCGCCAGCACCCCGAGCAGTCCGGTCGCCACGCGCACCGACACCGGCATCGCGGGCTCGGCGTCGGCCCGCTCGGTGCCGGCGGGGCGCTGCGGCGGGCGTGCGTCGGTCACCCGCACAGCCTGGCATGCTCCGCCCGGCCGCCCCCGGGATGCCATGCTCCTCAGCCAGATCGCGTCGCCCCTCCCGGGGCGCCGCCGCCGACGAGCACCCAGGAGAGACCACCGTGACGACCGCCCGGCTGTCCCGCGCCATCGTCGCCGCCGCCCTCACCGGGCTGGTGGCCGCCACCAGCGCCTGCGGGTCCGACGACGGGGGCTCCGACGCCGCCTCCTCGGCCTCCCGGACGTCGGCATCGGCCGGGTCCGCGGGCGGGTCCGCCGACGCGACGTCCTCGGCGGCCGCCGTCCCCACCGACCCGTTCGGCCCAGGCTGCGCCGGCCTCCCCGCCGAGGGCCCGGGCAGTCTGACGGCGATGGCCGCCGTCCCGGTGGGCACCGCGGTCAGCCAGAACCCGCTGACCACCACGCTGACCCAGACGGTGCTCGCCGCCAACCTGGTCGACGTGGTCAACAGCCGGCAGGACATCACCGTCCTCGCGCCGGTCGACACGGCGTTCCAGGCGGTCGACCCCGGCGAGCTGAGCGCGCTGCTGGGTGACGTCCCGCGGCTGACCACCGTGCTGACCCACCACGTGCTCAACGGCCGGCTCACGCCCGACCAGCTGGTCGGCGAGCACAGGACGCTCAACGGCGACATGGTGACCATCGCCGGCTCGGGGACCGACCTGACGATCTCGGCGGACCAGACGCTGGCCGGTGCGGGGCCGACCACGATCGTCTGTGGCAACGTGCCCACCGCGAACGCCACGGTCTACCTCGTCGACCAGGTGCTCACCACGCCCGCCGCCGGCTGACCGGCACGACGGGAGCGCGGGCGTCGTCCTCAGTAGGGTCGGGACCATGACGGCCTCTCCCGCGCACCCCGACCGCGACCGGCTGCGCGAGCTCATCACCGAGCTCGCCGTGGTGCACGGGAAGGTCACGCTGTCCTCCGGCCGCGAGGCCGACTGGTACATCGACATGCGCCGGCTGACGCTGC
>JAOPUQ010000438.1 GCA_025963425.1 Modestobacter sp.
TCGAGCTGGACGTCGGCGTGCTTGCGGCTGACCCCGGTGTCGGGGAGCCGGATGTCGGCGTCGGTGCCGCGGCCCAGCACGTTGCTGCCCTCGTCGAGGACGTGCCGGGTGCCCGGACCGTCGACGACGAGCACGTGGCTCACGCCCGGACGTCGGCCCGGACGGCCCACGACCGGGGCGCCCTCGCCGGTGTCGGTGGCGTGCGCGGTGGGCGGGCCGTTGCGCAGCGACGGCAGCGGGGGCAGCGGGGGCATGCCGGCGGGAACGGGCGGTGCGGCGACGCCACCGTCGGCGCGGGGCGGGTGCGCGCTGTCGCCGACGTGCGAGGCCACCTCGAAGACGCCGGTGTGCAGCTCCTCGTCGCGCTCGAGCCGGACCTCGATGTCACCGAAGGTCTGGTAGCCCTCGGTCTGAATGTGCTCGGCGACCATGTCGGCGAGCTCGCCGGCCAGCTGGTTGGACCACTCGGAGAGGTTGTCGAAGTCGATCGGGCCGAGGGTCACCACGAAGACGTTGGGCGCCAGCACACGGCCACCGCTCAGTACCGATCGCTGCTCGGTGGCCTCGCGCTGCAGGGCGTGCGCGATCTCGGCCGGGTGGACCTTGCCCTTGAAGACGCGGGCGAAGGCGAGACCGACCATGCCCTCGAGGCGACGCTCGAAGCGCTGCAGAACACCCACAGTCGCTCCCTTGCGCTCGGCTGACCTCCCACTGCCCTGGACGCTGATCGTAACCGGGCCGGGGTCGCCGGACCGGTCGGGAAGCGCGGGACGCCCCGGACGATCTCGTCCCAGGGAGCGGCGGGCCCTGTCTACCAGGCTGCGGGCCCTGAATGCCGGGCGGCGCGCGGGGAGCCCGTCGGGGGCGGTCGCCGGAGGCCCTCCGGCGGGCTGCTAGTGTCCTTCCTCGCCAGGGCAAGTGGCGGAATGGCAGACGCGCACGGTTCAGGTCCGTGTGTCCGAAAGGACGTGGGGGTTCAAGTCCCCCCTTGCCCACACCTCAGTACCACCCGCGGGGCCCCCTTCGAGGGGCCCCGTTCCCATGTGCGGCCCAGGATCGGCGCCGGCGCGGGTCGGCGCAGCTCGCGGTCCGGGTGCCTGTCCCACTGCCGGTCGCGCCCGGCGGAGCCGCCCTGGACCCCGGTCACGCTCTGGACCAGGAGCACCGCCCCCCACGGACCGGTCATCCAGACCGGCCACGGGTAGATCCAGTCCCTGGCCGCCAGGCTGGTGGCCGCCCAGATGGTGAGCACGATCAGTGCCGTGCTCAGCCAGCTCGCCCAGGCGACGCGCAGCGGGGAGCCGGCTGCCGCGTGGCGGTGGTGGCGCCGCTGTGCCCGGCCGCTGCCGCGGCGGCGGGCGTGCCCGGGGTCGTCGTCTGCGCCGGCAGGTCGGTGGTCAGCCCGGCCAGTTCGCCATAGGCGCGTGCGGCGTACGTGCGGGTGAGTCGCTCGTCGTACTCGGCGACGGTCAGCCGGCCCGCGGACATGTGGGTGCCGAGCATCTCCGCGACGACGGCCCGGTCGGCATCGGAGGCGCGGAGGTGGGCTCGGGCATGGCGGGGCTCCTCGGGTCGGGTGCGATGCCCAGTCCGTCGGCCCGGACGCCCCGCGACCACTGGCGTCTGTCACCAGTTCGCGCGGCCAGGTCGCCCCGCCCCGCTCACGTCCGCTCGGTACGGGTCACCCCGCGCCCCGGCCGCCAGGAGCTGATGATCAGGGCGCTGCGGTCGTCGGGGACGGCGGTGAGCACGACCTGCTCCAGTTCCACGTGGAACAGCTCGAAGGGCTGGCCGGCCGGCACACCGGCGACGGTCGCGAAGCGGGCGCGGGTGGGCTCGTCGGGCACCTCCGCCGCGCGGCCGGACACCGTGGCGTCGGCGGAGAACTCGGCGGGCTCGTCGCTGCCGCTGTGCAGCTCCATCCGGGGGTCGCGCCGCAGGTCGGCGAACGTCACCGACCGCGGCATGCCGGCCAGCCACAGGTGGCCTCGGCGAAGCGCGCCTCGATGCCGCTGACCCGCGGCGAGCCGTCGGCCCGCAGCGTGGCCAGCACCTTGTGGCCGTGTGCGTCGAACGCGGCACGGACCGGCCGGCGAGCTCGGGCTCGGCTGCTCGAGGTCGGCGAAGGACGTCATGGGCGCATCGTGCCCCGGCCACCGACAGGACGGGCACCCTGCGGCGGCGGGTGTGATGAGCTGACCGAATGCCGCTCGACCCCCAGTTCCGGCCGTTCCTGGAGATGCTCCGCGAGGGTGGGTGGGTCCCGCTGTCCACCGGCGACCCGGAGGCCGACCGGGACCGGTACCGCCGGCTGGCGTTGCTGCGGCGCGGGGCGGGCACCGTCCCGGAGCCGGTCGCCGACGTCGAGGACCGCAGCATCGACGGTCCTGGTGGCGAGCTGCGGCTGCGGGTCTACCGGGTCGGCGGGCGCGGTCCGGCCGGGGCGCGGCCCGTGGTGGTGTGGCTGCACGGCGGTGGCTGGGTGCTCGGCGACCTGGACACGGTCGACCCGATCTGCCGGCGGGTGGCCAACGCGCTGCGCGCGATCGTCGTCTCGGTCGACTACCGGCTGGCGCCCGAGCACCCGCACCCCGCCGCGCTCGACGACGCCATGGCGGCCCTGCGCTGGGCGGCCGAGCGCTGGCCGGACGCGCCGCTGGTGGTGGGTGGTGACAGCGCCGGGGGCGGGCTCGCCGCCGGGGCCGCGCTGCGTGCCCGCGACGAGGGCGGCCCCCGCCTGGCGGTCCAGGTGCTGGCCTACCCGGCGCTGGACCCGGCCCAGGGCCTGCCGTCGACGACGGAGAACGCCGAGGGGCCCTTCCTCACCGCCGCGGACATGGCGGGCTTCTACGCCGCCTACGTCCCCGGTGGGCTGGCGCGCGACCCGCGCGTCGCCGTGCTCGGCGCGGACCTGCACGACCTGCCGCCGGCAGTCGTGGCGACGGCCGAGTTCGACCCGCTCCGCGACGAGGGCGACCGGTACGCCGAGCTGCTGTCGGCGGCCGGGGTCCCGGTCATCCATCTCCCCGGTCCCGGGCTGGTGCACGGGTACCTCGCGCTGGGTGGCGTGGCCGCCGCGGCCGCCGTCCGCCGGGACGAGGTGCTCGGTGCCGTCGCCGACCTGCTGGACGGTCCCGCGGGCGAGGTCGATCCGGCGGGCATCTGGCCGCGCACCGAGCCGATGGGGGCGTGGGTGCAGCGCGGTGACGCCCGGCTGGCGGTCGACCTGCGCGGTGGTGGGCTGCGCCGGCTGGTCGTCGGGAGCTGGGACGTGCTGGACGGCTATCCGGCGGGCACGGTTCCGGCGGGCCGTCGGGGCGGGGTGCTGCTGCCGTGGCCGAACCGGCTGCGGGAGGGACGCTGGCGCTGGGCCGGGAGGGACCTGCAGCTCGACGTGGTCGGCCCCGCGTCGCCGAACGCCATCCACGGACTGGTGTCGGCGCAGCCGTGGTCGCTGCTGGCCAGCAGCCAGGACGGCGTCACCGTCGGCACGGTCGTCGAGCCGCGGTCGGGCTACCCGTTCCGGCTCGCCGCGGCGATCGACTACCGGCTCGGCCCCGAACAGCTGACCGTCGCCGTGCGGGTGCGCAACGCCGGGCACGCCGCGGCCCCGTTCGGGGTGGGCATGCACCCCTACCTGCACGTGGGTGCACCCGAGGAGGGCGACCTGGCCGACGCCGAGCTCACCGTGCCGGCCCGCACCG
>JAOPUQ010000463.1 GCA_025963425.1 Modestobacter sp.
ACGCGTCGACCTTCTCCGGCGTGTCGACGATCACGACAGCGACCGGTAGGTCGGGCGACACCGAGAGGATCCGGTTGACGTGCAGGTGCCGGGATGCGCCGTAGCCCTCGCGGCCGCTGCTGCACGCGGTCGCCTGGGTCGACGATGGCACCAGCGTCGTCGGCGTCGACCCGGCCGGCAGCGTGTGGACCAGCCCGGAGGCGGGCGGCACCTGGCAGCAGGGAGCGCGACTGGGCGCGGCCCCCGACGCAGTCGCCGCGACCTCCACCGCCGGCGGGACGCTCCGGATCGCGGTCGTGACCACCGACGCCCTCCAGGAGTCCTCCGACGGCGGCCAGGCGTTCACAGTCGTGCTCGAGCACTGACCCGCCCGGAGCGCAGCATCGGCGCGATGGTCAGCGAGGAGCCGAAGACAAGGGCCAGCGCGACCGACAGCACTGGTCGGCCGCTGTGACGCATTGCGTGGAGCCTCCTGCGCTGACGACGCGGCTCGTCGGTGGAGCCGCCACCCGATGGCCTCCGGAGCACTCAGTCGGAGTTCATTTACTGTTGGTGCATCCCGGGGCCGCGAACGGCGGACCCCGTCGACCGGACGGTGGCACAGATTCTGGACGGCATTCTGACCCTCGTCGTCGCTGCACTGCTGCTGGTCGGGCCCGGTAGCCTCCTGGCCTTCGCCGCGGGCCTGCGGGGCTGGGCGGTCGCCGGGGCCGGCCCGGTGCTGACGTTCGGTGCCCTGGTCCTCGCCGTCGTGACGGCGACCCTGCTCGACCTGCGCTGGTCGCCGGTGACCGCGGGGCTGCTCGGACTGCTGGTCCTCGTCGTCACTGCCGCCGTCTCGTTCGTTCTGCGCCGGCGGGCCGGGCGAACCGGCGAGGCCGGTGTGGCGACCCCGAGTGGACCGCCGGACACGGACCGCACCTGGTCGTGGGCCGCCGTGGTCGGCGTGTCCGTCGCCGCTGTCGTCGGGGCACTGGCGGTCTTCCGAGGGACCGACCAGCTCCGTGCTCCCAACCAGGGCTTCGACGCGTTGTTCCACGTCAACGTGGTCCAGACCATCCTCGACCGGGGGGACGTCAGCCCGTCGGTCACCGGGACGTTGAACGGCTATCCGCAGGGCGGTTCGGTCTACCCCGATGCGCTGCACGCCATGGCGGCGCTGATAGCCGGCCTGCACGGCACCAGCGTGACGGCTATCAACGCGATGATGGCGTGCATCCCGCTGCTGCTCGGCCTGGGGCTCGTCGCGCTGCTGCGCTCACTCGGCCTGCACCGGGAAGCCGTGGTGGCGCCGCTCCTCCTGGTGGCCACCTCCGGCTACCCGTTCGACCTGATCTGGCGTGGCCCCATCTGGGTGTACGCCTTCGGCATCTCGCTGATCCCGTCCTTCCTGGTGCTGCTCAGCGAGACCCTCCGGCAGCGGCGGGTGCTGGTGACGGTGGCCCTGGGGTGTGCCGCCGGTGGGCTCGCGCTCGTGCACCCCAGCGCCGCCCTCTCCGGAGCCGTCTTCGCCGCCTTCCTGGTCGGGCAGCGATGGGTCACCCAGCGCGCCACCTTCCGTGGCGACATCATCGTGCTGGTCGGCGCGGGCGTCCTCGCCGCCCTGGTGGCCCTTCCGCTCATCGGTCGAGCGGTGGTCGATGCCGGCGGCGGCACGATCGTCGACTGGCCGGTGGTCCAGACCCCCGGGGAGGCCCTGGGTGGGCTGCTGTTCTTCAACTACGAGAACGGTTACCCCCAGTTCTGGCTGGCCGTCCTGGGTGTGTGGGGCATCGCCGCGCTCGGGCGCCACCGGCAGCTGGTGTGGTGGGGGCTCAGCACGCTGACGTTCGCACTGCTGTGCACGATGGCGGCCGCCTACGAGGGCCGCGCGGTCCAGCTCCTGACCGGGCCGTGGTGGAACGACCGGTTCCGCTTCGAGGGCCTGGCCTTCCTCGGGCTGTCGGTCTTCTGCGCTCTCGGGCTCGTCGCGCTGGCCGATCTCGGTGCCCGGGCAGTAGATGCACTGCGTCGGCGGTCGCGAGGTGCTGCCACGGACGAGCGCCGGCCCGGCGGGATCGTCGCCGTGGTGGCGGTGACCGCGGTGGTCGGGGTCCTGACCGGCGGCCTGTACGTCCAGCAGAACGTGGACCGGTTGCGCCTGGCCTACGGCATCGGCGTCGGCGGATCGGTCACCGCGGCGGACCTGGCTGCCTACGACGTGCTGTCGGACATCGCCGATGGTGGGCCCGTGCTGAACGACCCGAACGACGGTTCGGCGTGGATGTGGGCGCTGGCCGATGTCCGGCCCGTCTTCGGCGCGGCACTCACCGTCCCGGTCAACCCGCCGCTGCCTCCAGCCCGCGAGGTGCTCGTCGACGGGCTCAACTGTCTGGATTCCAGCGCCGAGGTCCGGAAGTCGGTACAGAACCTCGGCGTCCGCTACGTCTTCGTCGCCAGTGGCACCATCCTCGGCGGCCCGACGCCCACCCGCGGGTTCCACGGCCTGGCGGACGTACGCTCGCTGCGGCCGGTGTACTCCGAGGACGGAGCCACGATCTACGCGGTGGACCTCACCGCTCCGCTCAGTGAGCCCGGCCCGTCCTGCGCGCTGCCGGCAGCCGCGGACTAGCGGTACTGCTCCGGAACGGTCCGGGGCCGGTGGCGGTCGTCGTGGTGCGGCCGGCCCTCACCCCGGAGCTCAGTCCAAGAGGCGCGAGACTGCCGCGACGCGCTCGTCGCCGGCCATCGAGGCCAGCCATGTCGACCAGCCCGGCCGGCTGCGCACGGCCTGCAGCGCGGCCCGCGCCGCCTCCCGGTCCCCCCGGCGGGAGGCGGCCAGCGCGGCGTACAGGTCGCGGGCGCCCTCCGGGGCGAAGACGGCGAGGGTCTCGTAGTCGCGGTCGTCGTAGGCGCGCTGGAGGTTGCGCAGCATCCGCAGCTGGGCCACCGGGTCGCCGGAGTCGTCGACCCGGAGGTCGGTGCGCACGCCGTCGTCGTCCTCGGTCGCCGGGGTCCCGCTGACCACCAGCAGCGCCGCGGACTGCCGGCCGCGCAGGTCGCCGCCGGCATCCTGCCCGGCGGCCAGGGCGGCCATCAGCCGGTCGGGAAGCGCCCCGGTGCTCGCGGTGAAGGCCGCCACCATCGCCGGCACGACGTCGCCGGAGCCGAGCATGTTGCCCTGCACGCTGAAGCCGTCCCCGAGCCGGTGGCCGCTCACCGGCAGCGACCCGCGGCCGGTGTCGGCCGCCACCCGCCCGGTCGCGTCGATCACCGCGATCTGCCGGTCGACGTCCTCCGCGGCGTGCGCCGCCCGCCGGACCAGGTCCTCCGGCGAGGCGCCTCCGGCCAGCCCGGACAGCAGGGAGCCGCCCAGCCCCCGCCGGCTGCGGGCCTGCACCGCGATGACGCCCACCCCGGGGCGGGCGCTGGGGACCGCACGGCCGACCGCCAGGATGCAGGAGGCGACCGCGATGCCCAGGTCGCCGGTGCCCGCGTCCCGGGCGATGACCGAGAAGGTCACGGGTCCTGCTCGCCGGCGCTCGCCGGTCCCGCGCCCCCCGGTGCTGTGCCTCGGTGTGACCTCGCGAGCTCGGTCACACGGCCGCCGGCAGTGGGATCGTCGGGACGTCCCCGTCCACCTGCAGCGGGGCCCCCGTGGCCGCGACCACCTCGTCCACGGTCACGCCGGGGGCCACCTCGCGCAGCACCAGGCCGGTCGGGGTCACGTCGATGACGGCCAGGTCGGTGATGATGCGGTCCACGCAGGCCTTGCCGGTCAGCGGCAGCGAGCACTCGTCGACGATCTTGGCCGACCCGTCGCGGGCAAGGTGCTCCATCATCACGATCACCTCGCGGGCGCCGTGGACCAGGTCCATGGCACCGCCCATGCCGTTGACCATCTTGCCGGGGATCAGCCAGTTGGCCAGGTCGCCGCGGGGGTTGACCTGCATGGCCCCCAGGACGGCCACGTCGATGTGCCGGCCGCGGATCATGCCGAAGGACTCGGCGGAGTCGAAGAAGCTCGCCCCCGGCAGCAGGGTGATCGTCTCCTTGCCGGCGTTGATCAGGTCGGCGTCCTCCTCGCCCTCGTAGGGGTAGGGGCCGACGCCGAGCACGCCGTTCTCGCTGTGCAGCACGACGTGGACACCGTCGGGGATGAAGTTGGGCACCAGGGTCGGCATGCCGATGCCCAGGTTGACGTACTGGCCGTCGCGCAGGTCCAGGGCGACGCGGGCGGCGAGCTGATCGCGGGTCAGGGACATCGGTCAGCTCTCCTGGATTCCATCGGTGCCGGCCGCGGCCGGGGCCGCGGCGCTGGGCCGGGGCCGGGTGGTGCGCTTCTCGATCTTCTTGTCCGCATCGCCGACGACGACCACGCGCTGCACGTAGACCCCGGGCAGGTGCACGGCCTCGGGCAGGATCTCCCCGGGCTCGACCAGCCGCTCGACCTCGGCGATGGTCACCGTGGAGGCCATGCCGGCGAGCGGGTTGAAGTTGCGGGCCGACTCGTGGAACACCAGGTTGCCGTGCCGGTCGGCCAGCGCCGCGCGGACCAGCCCGAAGTCGGCGGTCAGCGCGGTCTCCAGCACGAAGTCCTGGTCGCCGAAGCGGCGGACCTCCTTGGGCGGGCTGGTCTGCACGACGTTGCCCTCGGCGTCGTAGCGCACCGGGATGCCGCCGTCGGCGACCAGCGTGCCCACCCCGGTCGGGGTGTAGAAGGCCGGGATGCCGGACCCGCCGGCGCGCAGCCGCTCGGCCAGCGAACCCTGCGGGGTCAGCTCGACCTCCAGCTGGCCGGACAGGTACAGCCGGGCGAGCTCCTTGTTGCCACCGACGAAGGAGCTGATCGTCCTGGTGATCCGGCCGGCGTAGAGCAGCACGCCCAGCGCCTGGTCGTCGACCCCGCAGTTGTTCGAGATCGTGGTCAATTCGGAGGCACCCTGCTCGAGGAGGGCGTCGATCAGCTCGAACGGGACACCGCACAGTCCGAACCCGCCCACGGCCAGGGTGGCGCCGTCGGGGATGTCGGCCACCGCCTCACGGGCGCTCGATACGACCTTGTCCATGCAGCTGACCACCGTCCATCGAGTGCTGGGCTGGCAGGGCGTCAGGCGGGGCGGCCCAGCTCGCGTATCCCGTCGAGCTTCACGCCGAGCGTAGCGGTGACCCGCTCGGCTGCGGCGCGCTGCGGTAGCCGGTCGGCGAAGGGGTGCCGGCAGAGCACGAGCGAGGCACCGGCGGCCAGCGGGGCCAGCAGCCAGGCGACCGGCCCGGCCGCGGTGGCGGTCTGGTCGCCGACGAGCACCCGGTCGCCGGGCGACAGCCCCAGCCGGGCGGCGAGCTCCTGGGCGGTCTCGACCAGGCCGCCCAGGGTCAGCTGGCCGCCGCCGATCAGCAGTCCGGGCGCCGCGGGGTCCGGCGGGGTGTACGGGGCGAAGTGGTCGCCCTGCGCCCGGACCTCCAGGGCGAAGTCCCGCGCCGGGCCGACGTAGCCGGCCATGCCCATGCCGAGCGGGTGCAGCGACAGCCCCAGCAGGTCCTCGATGCCCTGCTCCTCCAGCGGGGGGAGCCGGTCGGCCGCGGCCAGGACGACGTCGACGCCGTCCAGGCGGTCGTCGTCCTCGGCCGCGGTGTCGAGCACCGCGGCACCGCAGCTCCACACGCCCAGCACCACAGCCGCGGTCTGCCAGTGCACCGGCAGGGCGACGGCGACGGTGCTGCCGGCGCCGGCGTCGAACTCGTCCTGCAGCAGGTTCGCCGTCTTGGCCACCCAGTTGGCCAGGGTGGTGGCCGACAGCTCCACGCGCTCGCCGGTGGCGTCGTCGTAGTGGGTCACCAGCGGCGCCGCGCCGGCGTCCCGCACGCGGGCGGCGAGCAGGTCCGCCGGTGTCGAAGCGATGCCCTGGCCCATCAGATCCCCTGGCCCATCAGTTGATGCAGCTCGTGTCCGCCGCGGTGCGCGGGTCCTCGCCGGTCGTGGTGGCGGCCGGGGGAGCGGCCGTGACCGGCTGGCCGACGCCGTTGAAGTCCGAGCCGAGCACGAGCTGGAGGGTGCCGCTCGTCACGCCGTCCAGCACCGAGGTCGTCGCGCCGGGGATCGCGGCGGCCAGCGTGGTGGCGAGCGCCTCGTCACCGGCGGCGTACCGGATCTCGGTGGCCGTGTAGTCCGTCGAGTCGGCGTTGGCGGTGCCGGTCACCACGAAACCCGACGAGGTCAGCTCCGTGGCCGCGGTGGCGGCCAGCCCCTTGGTGCCCGAGCCGTTGTAGACCTCCACGGACACGTCGCCCGGGGCGACGGTCGCCGGCGCGGCCGGGGTGGTCGCCGTCGGCTTCTGGGGTTCGGCGGACAGCTCGGCGAAGAACGCGTGCAGCGTGTCGGTGTCCTCGAGCCGCAGGATGTAGCGGCCGGCGTCGTCGTGATCGTCGCCGACGTAGGGGATCGTCTGGAAGTCGATGCTGCCGGCGGTCACCGACTGCATCTGCTGGGCCAGTTGCAGCAGGTTCAGCGTCTGGTCGACCGTCAGCGCCTCCGCCGCGGCCTCCACCAGCTGCCGCTGCTTGCCCAGGTCCAGCAGGACGTTGTCCGAGAGCATGTTGCGCAGCACGCCGGCGATGAACACCTGCTGGCGGATGATGCGGTCGAAGTCGCCGCGCGGCAGGCCGTGCCGCTGCCGGACGAACTTGAGCGCATCGGCGCCGCTGATGACCTGGACGCCGGCGGGGAACACCGCACCGGAGTAGTAGGAGTCGTCGACGGCCTCGCAGAGGTTGACCTCGACACCGCCCACGACACTGCTGAGCTTGAAGAAGCCCAGCAGGTCCACCTCGGCGTAGTGGTCGATCTGCAGGCCGGTGAGCTGGCTGATCGTGCGGACGAGCAGCTGGGCGCCGGAGGCCCGCTGGTCGGCGTCGCTCGCTCCCTTGGCGGCGTCCTGCATGCCGTAGGCGTAGGCCGCGTTGAGCTTGTCCCAGCCATGGCCGGGGATCTGTACGTAGGAGTCGCGGGGGAAGGAGACGAACGAGGCCTTCGACCCGTCCGCCGGGACGTGCGCCAGGATCATCGTGTCGGTGTTGGTGCCCGAGTCGCTGCCGGCGTTCAGCTCGGCCAGCTGCTGATCGGTGAGCGCAGCCCGGCTGTCGTTGCCGACCAGCAGCAGGTTCATCGCCGCGCCGACGTCACCGACGTCGTCGTTGCCGGCGGTCGGGATGGCGTCGGTCCGGTTCACCGTCGCCTCGGCGACGCGGCCCAGGTACCAGCCCCAGCCGCTGGTGACCAGCAGGACGAGCGACACCAGCCCGGCGACGACCCGGGCGGTCGCCGCCGCCCGGGTGCGGCCCCGGGAGGGGTGGGCGGAGCCGGACCCGGCGGCCGTGGAGCCGGTCCGGTGGCGGGGGGCCCGGCCGAGGCGGGGGTCCAGCCGCGGCGGCAGGGCGCGGGAGGCGTCCGGCGCCTGGCGCTCGTCGTCTGTGCTCACGGGGAAGTCCTCACGTCTGGGGGGCCCGGCGTCGGTGAGGTGCCCAGGATGGCCCGTCGTCCGGCGGCGTGGTCGTCGGCGACTGTACGTCGCACGACTGGGCGTCCCTGGTGGTTCCACGGTGCGGCGGACACCGTGTCCCGCCTCCCGGGGCACTTCTTGCACACCAGTCCCGGGAGACGCCATCCGTGCTCGGCCGGCCGGCTCAGCGGCTGCCCGTGACCAAGCAGCAGGGCGAACGTGAGACGTCCGGTGGCGTCGACGACCAGTTCCGGTCGCCTCCTGGTCGCCGAGGGCCGGGCGGTCGACGCGGCGCGAGGGAGGGCTGGGGCCGGTGAGGTTGACGGCGGACGTTTTTTCCGCCGAAGCCGTGCCATAACTCAAGTTCGACGGCCGGCGCGTCGAATACTCCCTTGGAATGTGCCCACCGGTCGAACGGTGTCGGCACTCGTCGTTCAACCGGAGGACCTTTCGTGCGCCGAATCACCGGGGGCTTGATCGCCTTCCTCGCCTTCACGGGGACGTTCGTCGTCCTGCCCGTGTACGCCGCCCCCTCGTCCCAGGCCAAGCCGGTCAGCCCGTCCATCGACGCGGTCGACCTGGGCTCCGTGGAGGCACCGGAAGACGCAGCCGTGGTCACCACCGACGGCGCGGTCGTCGACGCCGGGCCGGAGGCGGGGGTGACCCCTCCCGAGACGGGTGGGCCGGCCGAACCCACCGCGCCCTCGGACGACGAGCAGGTGGCCAGCTCGGGGACCGAGATCGACGGCGTCCCGGCTCTGACGGTCTCGCGGCCGGACACGGACGAGTTCTCCAGCGTCGGTGTCACCTGGGCCGAGGACGCCGGGGTGAGCGGCGTGACGGTGCAGTTGCGCACCAAGAACGCGGCGGGCACGTGGACGACGTGGACGAAGGTCGAGCAGGACGACGTCGACCCGGGGTCGACCGGCGCCGCTGTCCGCGGGGGCACTGCGCCGTACTGGACCGGTGAGGCCCACGGCGTCGAGGTCATCGTCCAGGCCGCCGACGGGACCACGCCGCAGGACGTGCAGGTCCAGCTCATCGACCCGGGGACCAGCGCGGCCGACGCCGCGCCGGGTGCTCCGACGAAGGTCAAGGACCAGGCCAACGCCGCGATGAAGATGCCGGTCATCTACACGCGCGCGCAGTGGGGGGCCGACGAGACGATCATGGGCTGGGACGCTGAATACGCTCCCACGCTCAAGGCCGCGACCATCCACCACACGGCTGACAGCAACAACTACGGCCAGGCCGACGTGCCGGCGATCATGCGCTCGATCTACGCCTACCACACCCTCAGTCGCGGGTGGGGGGACATCGGCTACAACGTGATCGTCGACAAGTTCGGGCGCGCCTGGGAGGGACGTTCCGGGGGCCTGCAGAGCACCGTGGTCGGCGCGCACGCCGGCGGGTTCAACAGCGGCACCTTCGGTGTCTCCATGCTCGGCAACTTCGACGTCGCCGAGACCCCGCCGGCCATGATCGACACCGTGGCCGCCGTCATCGCCTGGAAGTTCTCCCTCTACGGCGTCGACCCGAAGGGCACGACCACGCTGACCTCCGGCGGTGGTGGCACGTCGAAGTACGCGGCCGGCGTGCCGGTCACACTGCCGACGATCTTCGCGCACCGCGACGTGGGGAGCACGGCATGCCCCGGCCGCTACGCCTTCGGCCACATGGCCGAGATCCGGTCCAAGGTCGCCGCCCGGATGGCGGACCTGTCGCTGTACGAGCCGGCCGCATCGTGGCTCCAGACGGCCGGCGGGACCGACACGATGCTGTACCGCGGGAACTACGGGGACGTTCCCCTCGCCTGCGACTGGAACGGGGACGGCATCTCCTCCGTGGGGCTGTTCCGCAAGGGCACGTTCATCCTCTTCGACTCCAACCAGCAGTCGGCGGCCATCAGCAAGCAGTTCTACTTCGGGAACTCCGGTGACGTCCCGTTGTGCGGCGACTGGGACGGGAACGGCGTCGAGACCGTGGGGGTCTGGCGTGCCGGTGTCTTCTACCTGAGGAACAGCAACTCGGCCGGCGGGCAGGACGCGACGCTGGCCTTCGGCAACGTGACTGACACGCCCGTGGTGGGGAACTGGGACGGCGACGCCTTCGACACCATCGGCGTCCGGCGCGGAGCCGCCTACTACTTCGCCAACAGCAACCTGCGCCCGACCGTCGCGCTGTCCTACGAGTTCGGCCTCGCCAGCGACCGGATGGTGGTCGGAGACTGGGACGGTGACGGTCGGGACAGTGTGGGCGTCGCCCGGTCCAGCGTCTTCTACCTGAAGACCTCCCAGCCGACCGGGGCCGCCTACGACGTGCGGTACTACGGGAACCCGAAGGACCGGCCGGTGGCCGGCCGCTGGGAGAACACGAACGGCGAGGCGATCGGAGTCACGCGTGGGTACTGATGGGCGTCGCCGGCTCCGTCCGGCCCTGGCCTGGGCCGCCGTCGCGGTGCTGATGGCCTGTGGCCTCGTGCAGACCGCGACGACGACACCGGCCGAGGCGACGACGGCGTCCAGCTTCCAGCTGACCGGACACGGCTACGGCCACGGCCGCGGTCTCGGGCAGTGGGGGTCCTACGGGTATGCGACGCAGTACGGCTGGTCCTACCAGCAGATCGTGAGCCGCTACTACGGGGGCACCACGCTGAAGACGGGCGCCAACGACGTCATCACGGTCCGGTTGGCCGCGCAGGACGGCCGTGACCTGGTGATGACGTCGGGGGAGCGCTTCTACGTCGGCGGGGTCCAGATCGACGGGGGCACCGCTGCGCGGGTCTCCGTGCAGTCGGACGGCAGCTTCCTGCTCTCCACGAGCTACGGCTGCGCGAGTCCCGTGGTCTGGACGACCGTCATCCCCGACTCGCGAGCGGTCTCCTCCGTCTATCCGGGCGACGACGTCAACTCCATGATCAGCGTGTGCAACGACACCGGGACCAAGCAGTACCGGGGGGAGCTGTCCCTGCTGTCGACCGGTGGTCAGCTGCGGACCATCAACACCGTGCGCATGGAGGACTACCTGCGGGGCGTCATCCCCCGGGAGTCACCGGCCAGCTGGGCCGACGCCGCCTCGGGCAAGGGCATCGAGGCGCTGAAGGCGCAAGCCGTCGCGGCCCGCTCGTACGCCTACTCGGAGCGCCGGGATGCGGCGTTCAAGACGTGCGACACCACGTCGTGCCAGGTGTACGGCGGAGCGGGCACCAACCTCGCCCGCATCGAGGACCCGCGCAGTGACGCGGCTGTCGCCGCGACGGCCAACCAGGTGCTCACCTCCGCCACGGGTGCCGTGGTCCGGGCCGAGTTCAGCTCATCGACCGGGGGCTACACCGCCGGCGGCACCTTCCCTGCCGTGCCGGACGACGGAGATGCCGCCTCGCCGTACCACACCTGGACCACGACGGTGTCGTCGGCCGAGGTGGCGGCGGACTTCGGCGTCGGCCAGCTCGTCGACTTCGTCGTCCAGTCGCGCAACGGGCACGGGGCTGACGGGGGCCGCGTCCAGCAGGTCAAGATCGTCGGCACCCAGAAGACGGTGGTGGTCTCGGGGGACGACGTCCGTACCGCGTTGAACCTGCGGTCCAACTGGTTCTCGGTCACCTCGCCGTTGCTCGTCCAGCCGACCGTCTACGAGGCGGATGCCGGTGGCGGAGTGCTCCGTCAGGTCCCGATGGGCGACCCGGGGGACGTCGTCGTGGCGTGCGACTGGAACGGTGACGGTGTCGACACCCTGGGCGTGTTCCGCCGGGGCGTCTACTACCTGTCCAACCAGGTGGACGGCGGCGGTCCCTATGCCACCGTCCCGTTCGGCAACGCGGGCGACCAGCCCATCTGTGGTGACTGGAACGGCGACGGGGTGGACACGATCGGCGTCTACCGATCCGGCGTCGCCTACTTCCGGAACTCGAACACCACCGGTGGCGTCGACGGCCAGCTCGCGTTCGGCAACCCCGGTGACGTCGCGGTCGTGGGCAACTGGAACGGCGATGCGTACGACACCCTGGGGGTCCGGCGGTCCGACCGCTTCTACGTCGTCAACAGCAACCTCAGTGCCGCCGGCTGGCAGTCCTTCGTCTTCGGCAACGCCGGCGACACCGTGGTCGCCGGCGACTGGAACGGGGACGGGACGGACACCGTGGGGGTCCGCCGCGGAGACACCTTCTTCCTCCGCGGAGAAGGCGTCGCTTCGGCCGGCTACTCGACGTCGGTGTTCGGCCTGTCCGGTGACCTGCCGTTGGCCGGTCACTGGAGCGGCGCGGGACCCGACACCGTCGGGGTCAACCGGCCGTAGTTCCCGCCGGTCGGCCACCGGCACGTCATGACCGCGCCCGCCCCCGACACCGCAGCCCGCGGTGTCGGGGGCGGTCGGCGTCCGGCGACGGCACGGTTGGTCGACGGCCGGGGTCCGACGACCGGGGACGCCCGGGCGTTGGTGTCAGGGATCCTCTGCGCGGCCAGGTAGCGTCGCCTCCGTGGCAGGTTCTACAGCGGCTCCCCGGGGGGCATGGGCACGTGCCATCGACGACCTGGTCGAGGGTTGGCAGCAGCGACAGCTGTGGGGTCACCTCGGATGGCAGGACATCCGGCAGCGGTATCGGCGCTCGATCCTGGGCCCCATCTGGATCTCGGTCACGATGGCGGTCACCGCCATCGCCCTGGGCATCCTGTACGCAGGTCTGTTCGGCAACGACCTCTCGGTCCAGCTGCCCTACATCCTCGTGGGCTTCATCATCTGGGGCTTCATCGCGGGGTGCATCAGCGAGGGGTCCGACGTCTTCGTCGCCAACGAGGGCCTGATCAAGCACCTGCCCTCGCCGATCAGCGTGCACGTCTACCGGCTGATCTGGCGTCAGCTGCTCTTCTTCGCCCACAACCTCGTGGTCTACGTCGTGATGCTGGCGATCTTCCCGCAGCCGCTGCGCTGGTCCAGCCTGCTGGC
>JAOPUQ010000502.1 GCA_025963425.1 Modestobacter sp.
CGTTCCTCGGCCAGCCGGCGGACCTCGGCGGCCCACGTCTCGTACTCGGCTGGGCTCATGGTCCGATCGGCATCCGCGGGACGGGGGGCGGGGGCGATGGTCAAGAGCTCTCCTCGAGAGGGCGGGCTTTCGGTACCGAAAGCCCCAACAGCGGAGCCGGGGCGCACCTTCCCGGGAGGCCGGGCGTCAGGTCAGGTGGCTGGTGTCGTTGACCAGCCGCACCGAGGCGCGGCCGTCGGAGGACCAGGTGACCGTCGACAGCGAGGCCGCCTCCAGGAACACCCGGTGCACGATCTCGTCGCCGACCCCGAGGCCGGCGGCGAGCAGCAGCTTGATCGGGGTGACGTGGCTGACCAGCAGCACCGTCTTCCCGGCGTGCCGCTCCAGGATCCGCGCGCGGGCGCGGGACACCCGGGCGGACACGTCGGCGACGGACTCCCCACCGGGCGGCCGCACGTCGATCGCACCCGACCAGCGGCGGAAGGCCAGCGGTGAGCTGGCGCGGGCCTCCTCGCCGGTCATGCCCTCCCAGGCACCGAAGTCCAGCTCGCGGAGGTCGCGGTCGACCTCGACCGGCACGCCCAGCACCTCGGCGGCGGCCTCGGCGGTCTGCCGGGCGCGCTGCAGCGGCGAGGCGACGATGACGTCGACCCCCCGCCCCGCCAGGTGCCGGGCCGCGGCGGCGGCGTCGGCCCGCCCCAGCTCGGACAACGGCAGGTCACTGCTGCCACTGAAACGACGCTCGGGGGTGTGCTCGGTGCGGCCGTGGCGCAGCAGGTGGGTGACCGTGGTGACCAGGGGCGCCGGCTCGGTGGTCGGCGCCGTCTCGTCCTCCACCACGACCGACTCCGTGGCCAGGTCGCGGCGCACCGGCCTGCCGTCCATCGCACTGTTCGCCAGCGCGTCGGCGGCGCCGTTCTGCGCCCGGGGCACCCAGGTGTAGCGCACCGAGGCCAGCTGCCGGGCGATGTCCCGGGCCTGGACGGCGAGCTTCTTCATGTCCGGGTGCTTGACCTGCCAACGGCCGGACATCTGCTCGACGACGAGCTTGGAGTCCATCCGCACCTCGACCGTCGCGCTCGGGTCGAGGTCGAGGGCTGCCTGCAGCCCGGCGACCAGGCCGCCGTACTCGGCGACGTTGTTGGTGGCCCGGCCGATGCTCTCGGCCCGCTCGGCCAGCAGCCGCCCGGTCTCGGCGTCCCGGACCAGGGCGCCGTAGCCGGCCGGACCGGGGTTGCCCCGCGAGCCGCCGTCGGCCTCGACGACCAGCTTCCGGCTCACGCGGCCACCCCGGCAGGGAGCTGGGGGCTCACAGCCCCGAGTCCGCGGTGCGCACCAGGATCCGGCCGCAGTTCTCACACCGCAGCACGGTGTGCGGGTCGGCGTTGCGGAAGGCGGACAGCTCGTTGCCGTAGAGCTCGATGCGGCAGCCCTCGCAGCGCCGGGCGTGCAGATGGGCGGCGCCGGTGGTGCCGGTCTGCTTGGCGATCCGGTCGTACAGCGCCAGCAGCGGGGCGCCCACCGTGCCGGCGACCTCCGCCCGCTTCGCCTCGTGCACCGCCGTCTGGTCGGCGATGTCGGCCAGGGCGTCGTCGCGCAGCTGGGTGGCCCGCTTGCCGTCGGCCTGCGCCTGGGCCAGCCCCTGCTGGGCCGCCGCCAGCGCGGCATCAGCGGTCTCCCGGCGCTCCATGAGCTCCAGGACCTGGTCCTCGAGGTCGCCCTGACGCCGGGCGAGCGACTCCAGCTCGTGCTGCAGGCTGGTCATCTCCTTCGGCGTCGCACCCCCGGAGTCCAGCCGCTGCCGGTCCCGGGTGGCGCGCTGCCGGACGGTGTCGACGTCGGCCTCGAGCCGCTTCTGGTCACGGTCGAGGTCGCGCACCTCGGTCTCGGCGCGGACGACGTCGCCCGACAACGCACGCTGCGCCTCCTCCGCGGCCTCCACGGCGGCGTTCTCGGGGAGGGTGCGCTTTCGGTGGGCGAGCTGCGAGAGGGCGACGTCCTCCGCGGCGAGTGCCAGCAGCTTCTGCTGGTCGAAATGGTCAGCCTGCACCGGCTCAACCTACCCGCGGACGGAGGCGCTTCCCGCCACACCCGGAGCAGACCCCCGGGTCAGTCGGGCGACGAGTCGGCTCGGTGCAGGTGCACGCCTTCGGTGTCGTGGTCGTGGCTTCCGACGTGCCACGTCCACGGGTCGGTGCGGCAGGCCGACACCGCGACCTGCACGCGTGCTCCGAGGTCGCGGTGCAGCAGATCCGCGGCGACGGGCAACCACGGCCACTCGGAGGCGTAGTGCGCCACCTCGCACAGCGCCGGCCCGGCGGACTCGCCTGCCTCGGAGACGGGGTGGTGCTTGAGGTCGCTGGTGAGCAGCACGTCGGCGCCGGCGCCCGCCGCGGGGCCCAGCAGGGAGCCCCCGCTGCCGCCGCAGACGGCCACGGTCTGCACCAGCCGCTCGGGGTCGCCGGCCACCCGCACACCGCCTGCGGTGGCCGGCAGCACCTGGGCGACCCGCTCGGCGAACTCGCGCAGGCTCACGGCGCTGGGCAGCTCACCGACCCGGCCCAGGCCCGCGCGGGACGGGGTCGCGGAGTTCTCGAAGAAGGCGTAGCCCGGGTCCTCGTAGGGGTGCCAGGCGTGCAGGGCCCGCAGCACGTCGGCCCGGCGTCCCCGGGGCACCACCATCTCGAGCCGGACCTCGGGGACCCGCTCCAGGTGCCCCTGCGAGCCGATGGTCGGGTGGGCACCGTCGCCGGGGATGAACGTGCCGGTGCCGGTGGTCTGCCAGACGCAGCGGGTGTAGTCGCCCATGACGCCGGCGCCGGCCTCGGACAGCGCGTCGACCAGTCGGTCGGCGTGTGCGACCGGGGTGAAGACGACCATCGTGTCGGTGAGCGGGGCCGGGATCGTCTCCAGCGGGGTGGGGTCGACCAGCCCCAGGGCCGCGGCCAGTGCGTCGTTGACGCCGTGGTCGGCGGCCCGGTCGGCGTTGGTGTGCGCCACGAACAGGCCGATGCCGGCGCGCACGAGACGGTGCACCAGGCGGCCCTTGGGGTCGCTGGCCGGCACGCCGTGCACCGGGGTGAGCAGCAGCGGGTGGTGGGTCACCAGCAGGTCGACACCGGCCTCGATCGCCTCGTCGACGACGGCGGAGGTGGGGTCGACGGCGAAGAGGACCGAGCGGACGGTCTCCTCCGGGTCGCCGCAGACCAGGCCGACGGCGTCCCAGTCCTCGGCCAGCGCCGGGTCGTAGCGGGCGTCCAGCGCGGCGATGACCTCACCGAGCGAAGCACCGGGGAGCGGGAGCTCCCGGACCGTCGCGAACGGGTCGGGTGCGCCTTCGTGCGCCGGGAGTGCCACGAGTTCGGACTGTAGGTCAGCGCCCTGGGGTCGGCCTGTTCTGCGCAAGGGTCCTCCACCGGCCGGGCTCAGCGGGCGCTCAGCGGGCACCCGGGCAGACATCGTCATCGCCCCGTCTTCGGGCCGCGGACCGCATCCGGACGGGTCGACACACCGGACTCCGGTGTGGCGGTCTTCACGCCTGGCTCGTCGTGATCATCCCTGCGGAGTGCCCGCGCGGATGCCATCCCTAACGACGGGGGCCGAGACCTCACGCACCGTCGCCACCCGCCGGCCGTTCAGTCCATGAGCGGGTCGGCGTCCTCGTCGGCGGTGTAGGCCGCCCACAGCCGGCTGTAGGCGCCGTCCAGCGCGAGCAGCTCGTCATGGGTGCCGGTCTCCACGACCCGCCCGCCGTCGAGCACCACCACCCGGTCGGCGCGGGCGGCGGTGGTCAGCCGGTGCGCGACCACCAGCGTCGTCCGCCGCCGGGCCACCGCGTCGGCGGCCCGGGTCACGGCCGCCTCGGTCGCCAGGTCCAGGGAGGCGGTGGCCTCGTCGAACAGCAGCACGTCGGGGTCGACCAGCTCCGCCCGGGCCAGCGCCAGCAGCTGCCGCTGGCCGGCCGACAGCGACCGGCCGCGCTCCCCCACCGGCGTCCGGTAGCCCTGCGGCAGCTCGACGACCATGTCGTGCGCCCCGACCGCCCGGGCGGCGGCCTCCACCTCTGCATCCGAGGCAGCAGGCCGGCCGTAGGCGATCGCGTCCCGCGCGGTCCCCTCGAACAGGTAGGCCTCCTGCGGCACGACGCCGAGCCGGCCCCGGTACTGCAGCAGATCCAGCGTGCGCAGGTCCGCCCCGTCCACGCAGACCGCTCCCGAGGTCGGGTCGTAGAAGCGGGCGACCAGCTTCACCACGGTGGACTTGCCCGCCCCGGTCTCGCCCACCAGCGCGACCGTCTCCCCCGGCGCCACCGTCAGGGAGACGTCCCGCAACGCCGGGGTGGACGCGCCGCGGTAGGAGAACGTGACGTCGGCCAGCCGGACCTCCCCCCGCAGCCGGCCCACCGGCGCCGGGGCGTCCCCCTGCGGCGTGGACGTCGGCAGGCGCAGCAGGTCCCGCAGCCGGCGCAACCC
>JAOPUQ010000510.1 GCA_025963425.1 Modestobacter sp.
CTCGTGCTCGAGCTGATCGAGAAGGAGACGTTGTCCAAGGACGACATCGCCCGGATCGCCGGTGGGGTGGGCAAGCGCCCGGCGCTGGCCCCGTACAACGGGTTCGGCAAGCGGACGCCGTCCCAGCGGCCGCCGGTGCTCACCCCGGCCGAGCTCGCCGGGAGCAACGGCAACGGGCAGGTGCACGGCGACTCGACACCGGTCGGGGACGTCGGCGCCCCCGCCCCGGGCCGGTGACCGCCGACATCAGCGGGGGGCGGCCCGGGGTCGACCAGGCGCGCGTCGAGGCCGCCGTCCGCGAGCTGCTCCTGGCGGTGGGGGAGGACCCCGACCGCCCGGGGCTTCAGGAGACCCCGGCACGGGTCGCCCGCGCCTACGCCGAGACCTTCGCCGGCCTCGGCCAGGACCCCGCCGACGTCCTGGCGACGACGTTCGACGAGGACCACGACGAGCTCGTGCTGGTCAGGGACATCCCGATGTACTCGACCTGCGAGCACCACCTGGTTCCCTTCCACGGCATGGCGCACGTCGGGTACATCCCCGGGGCCGACGGGCGGGTCACCGGCCTGTCCAAGCTGGCCCGGCTGGTCGACGTCTACGCCCTGCGGCCGCAGGTCCAGGAGCGGATGACCCGGCAGATCGCCGACTCCCTCTACGACGGGCTCAAGCCGCAGGGCGTGATCGTCGTGATCGAGGCGGAGCACCTCTGCATGGCCATGCGCGGCATCCGCAAGCCCGGCTCCCGGACGATGACCTCCGCGGTGCGGGGCATCTTCCGGGACAACCCGGCCACCCGCAGCGAGGCGATGAGCCTCGTCCTGGGTCACTGAGCCCCCGATGACCGTCACCCTCCCGCGGCCCGGACGCTGCCTGGTGATGGGCGTCCTGAACGTCACCCCCGACTCCTTCTCCGACGGCGGCTGCTTCGCCGACCGCGGCGCCGCGGTGGCGCACGGACTGGCGATGCACGCCGCCGGTGCGGACTACGTCGACGTCGGCGGGGAGTCCACCCGCCCCGGCGCCGACCGCGTCGACGCCGCCGAGGAGTGCCGCCGGGTGGTCCCGGTGGTCCGTGAGCTGGTCGCCGCCGGGGTCCGGGTCAGCGTCGACACGACCCGCGCCGAGGTCGCCGGCGCCGCGCTCGAGGCCGGCGCCGTCCTGGTCAACGACGTCAGCGGCGGCCTGGCCGACGCCGGGATGGCCCCGTTGGTCGCCGACGCCGGCGTGCCGTGGGTGCTGATGCACTGGCGCGGCCACAGCCGGGAGATGTACGCAGCGGCCCGCTACGGCGACGTGGTCACCGAGGTCGCCGCCGAGCTCACCGCCCGGGTGGAGGACGTCGTGGCCGCCGGTGTCGCCCCCGAGCAGCTGGTGCTCGACCCGGGCCTCGGCTTCGCCAAGCGCTCGGCGCACAACTGGGCGCTGCTCGCCGGCCTGGACCGCCTGGTCGGCATCGGGCTCCCGGTCCTGGTCGGCGCCTCGCGCAAGGGCTTCCTCGGTCGCCTGCTGGCCGACGAGGACGGCACCCCGCGGCCGGCCGACGGCCGTGAGGCCGCCACCCTGGCGACCACCGTGCTGGCCGCGCAGGCCGGGGCGTGGGGCGTGCGGGTGCACGACGCCGCGGCCTCCGTGGACGCCGTGCGCACCGTCGGCGCGGTGCAGGCCGCCCGCGGCAGCCGGGGTGGGACGGGGCAGACCCGTGCCTGACCGGATCACCGTGCACGGGCTCACCGGTCACGGCCACCACGGCGTCTACCCGGCCGAGCGCGAGCACGGGCAGACCTTCCGGGCCGACGCCGTCCTCGAGCTGGACACCGCCCCGGCGGCCGCCACCGACGACCTGACCCGCACCGTCAACTACGCCGAGCTCTCGCAGCGGCTGCACGCGGTGCTCACCGGCGAGCCGGTGGACCTCATCGAGACCCTGGCGCAGCGGCTGGCCGACGTCTGCCTGGCCTACCCGCTGGTGCAGGCGGCGGAGATCACCGTGCACAAGCCCGAGGTGGACCTGGGCGTCCCGGCCGCCGACGTCACCGTCGCCATCCGCCGCGAGCGGTCGTGACCAGGGCCGTGCTGTCGCTGGGCGGCAACCTCGGCGACCGGGTGGGGAACCTGCGCCGGGCCCTGGTCGCCCTCACCGGCCACGGCCTGGTGGCCCGCTCCACCCTCTACGAGACCCCGCCCTGGGGCCCGGTCGAGCAGCCGCCCTACCTCAACGCGATCGCCGTCGTCCGCGGCGACCGGGACGCCGCCGGCTGGCTGGCCCTCGCGCACGAGCTCGAGCAGGCCGCCGGCCGCACCCGCGACGTCCGGTTCGGCCCGCGCACCCTGGACGTCGACGTGATCACCGTCAGCACGGACGACGGCACCCCGGTGCTGTCCGGCGACCCCGGGCTGACCCTGCCGCACCCGCGGGCCGCCGAACGCGCGTTCGTGCTCGTGCCCTGGCTGTCCCTGGATCCCTCGGCGGTGCTGCCCGGGCACGGACGGGTGGCCGACCTGGTGGCCGCCCTGCCACCCGAGGATGTCGCCGCCGTCGCGCGGTGGGAGCAGCTGGCATGAGCCCGGTGCGGCGCCGCGACCTGCTGGTGGTCGCCGTCGGGCTCGCGCTGGGGACGTGGCTGCTGGTCCGCGTCGGCTACGGGCTGCTGCCGCGGATGGACTGGTGGCTCCCGGTGCCGCTCGGCGTCCTGGCTCTCGCCGAGGCGCTGGGCGCGCGCACCCTGGCCGCCCGGCTGGCCGCCGAGCGCGACCGTCGGCCGCGTCCCGGCCGCTCCTCACCCGTCGCCGCGGCGCGCCCGGTCGAGCCCATGCTGGTCGCCCGGCTGGTCGTGCTGGCCCAGGCCAGCGCCTACGTGGGGGCGGTGTTCGCGGGTTGCTGGGCCGGGCTGCTGCTGTACACGGTGCCCGCGCTGGGGCGGCTGAGCGCGGCCCCCGGCGACTCCGTCACCGGCCTGCTGGGGGCCGTGCTGGCGATCGCCCTGATCGGCGCGGCGCTGTGGCTGGAGAACGCCTGCAAGGTCCCGCCGTCCCAGGACGACGAGCGGGGGACCGGCGCCCGGGCCTGACCCGGGTGGCGGCCGACGTGGCCGTTCCGGCCGCGGGGTGTCGCTCAGCCCCGGGCGGCGCCCGCGATCTCGGGCACGCTGCCCTCCACCGAGCGGCGCAGCGCCGCGTGCAGCGACGCCGGGGTGAGGACGCCGAGGAACCGGTCCCCGTCGAGCACCGCGACCCAGCCGGCCTCCAGCTGCAGCATGGTGGAGAACGCTGTCTTCAGCGTCGCGTCCACGGGGACCCAGGCCTCCATCCGCTTGCAGGCCTGCGCCACGGTGCCCGCCCCGGCCGCCCGCTCGACGGAGATCCAGCCGTGCAGCCCCTGCCGGTCGTCCAGCACGACGGCCCACCGGGCACCGGTCCGCTGCATCGAGGCCCGGGCGTCGGCCAGGCCGTCGTCCACGTGCACCACCGGCGGGTGCTCCAGGTCGGCCGGATCGATGCCGGTGACCGCCAGCCGCTTGAGCCCGCGGTCGGCACCGACGAAGTCGGCCACGAACGGGGTGGCCGGGGTGCCGAGCAGGTCGGCGGGCGGGGCGAACTGCTCGACGGAACCGCCCTCGCTCATCACCGCGATCCGGTCACCGAGGCGCACGGCCTCCTCGATGTCGTGGGTGACGAACACGATCGTCTTGCGCACGGTGTCCTGCAGCCGCAGGAACTCCGTCTGCAGCCGTTCCCGCACCACCGGGTCGACGGCGGAGAACGGCTCGTCCATCAGCAGCACCGCCGGGTCGGCGGCCAGCGCCCGGGCGACGCCGGCGCGCTGGCGCTGCCCGCCGGAGAGCTGGTGGGGATAGCGGTCCCCGAAGGTGGCCGGGTCCAGCCCGATCAGGGTGAGCAGCTCCTCGACCCGGTCGCGGGTGCGCTTCCTGTCCCAGCCCAGTAGCCGGGGCACGGTGGCCACGTTGCGGCGGACGCTCTGGTGCGGGAAGAGCCCCACGTTCTGGATGACGTAGCCGATCCGGCGGCGCAGCTGCACCGGGTCCACCCGGGTCACGTCGTTCCCGCCGAGCAGGATGCGCCCGGTGCTCGGCTCGATGATCCGGTTGATCATCTTCATCGTGGTCGTCTTGCCGCAGCCGCTCGGGCCGACCAGCACGGTGAGCTCACCGGCGGCGAAGGTCAGGTCGAGCGCACGGACGCCGACCGTGCCGTCGGCGTAGGTCTTGCTGACACCCTGGAGCCGGATCTCCTCGGCGCCCCGGGTCCCGTCGGCCGCGGTGGTCCCTGCGGAGGGTCGGGCACTAGCGTCCACGACATGGCCTTCCTGCTGGGCGCCCGGTGCTGAGCGCGGCGGGTGGCGTCGTCCTCGCGGTCGACGAGGCGCCGAACCCATGGATCGACCCGTCGTACGTGACGTCGAACTGGGAGCCCATTCTGCGGTACCTGGGTGAACACGTCAGGTTGACCGTCGCCGCGGTCGTGATCGGTGCGCTGATCGCCTTCCCGCTGGCGCTGCTCGCCCGGCGCAGCCGGTACCTCGCCGGGCCGGTGCTCGGGCTGTCCACGCTGATCTACACGATCCCCTCCCTTGCCATGTTCGCCTTCGTCGCGCCGGTCACCGGCCTGTCGGCGGCGACGGTGCTCATCGGCCTGGTCCTCTACTCGCTGGTCATCCTGGTGCGCAACTTCCTGGCCGGTCTGCAGTCGGTGCCCGACGACGTCCGGGAGGCGGCGCGGGGGATGGGCTACGGGCCGGTCCGGATGCTCTGGCAGGTGGAGCTGCCGCTGGCGCTGCCCTCGGTCATGGCCGGGCTGCGGATCGCCACCGTCTCGACCGTCGCGCTGGTCACCGTGGGCGTCATCGTCGGCCACGGCGGGCTCGGCCAGCTCATCACCGGCGGCTTCAACGCCAACTTCTACCGCGCCGAGATCGTCACCGGCGCGCTGGGCTGCGTGCTGCTGGCGCTGCTGGCCGACCTTCTGCTGGCCGGCGTGGAGAAGGCGCTGACGCCGTGGACCCGGCGGGCCCGGGCATGAGCGTGTGGCAGGACGCGGTCACCTACCTCAACGACCCGTTCAACTGGACCCGCACCAACGGCATCCTCGAACTGCTCGGCCAGCACCTGCGGATCTCGGCGACCGCGGTGCTGGTCGCCATGGTGGTCGCCGTCCCGGTGGGGGTGCTGCTCGGGCACACCGGCCGCGGCGGCGGGTTCACCGTGGCGCTGTCCAACGTGTCCCGGGCCGTGCCGACGCTGGCGCTGCTGACCGTCTTCGCGGTCACCCCGATCGGGTTCGGCCCGACCGCGACCACGATCGCGCTGACGGTGTTCGCCATCCCCCCGATCCTGACCAACACCTACGTCGGCTTCCGCGGGGTCGACCGGGACGTCGTGGAGGCCTCCCGGGCCATGGGGCTGAGCGAGCGGCAGGTCGTGCTGCAGGCGGAACTGCCGCTGGCCGCGCCGCTGCTGATGACGGGGGTGCGCACGGCCGCGGTGCAGGTGGTGGCCACCGCGACCCTGGCGGCCCTGGTGGCCGGCGGCGGGCTGGGCCGAATCATCAACCTCGGGTTCGGTCAGCAGGACTACGGCGTCGTGCTGGCCGGCGCGATCCTGGTGGCCGCCCTGGCGGTGCTCACCGAGCTGGTGCTCTCGGCGCTGTCCTGGGCGCTGACCCCGGGGCAGAAGCGGCTGCCCTTCCTGCAGGCCCGGGCCGGCGGCCCGGTCGCCGAGGTCGCCTCGCCGCTCTGAGCGCCGGGTAACGGATCGGGAACGGCTGAGGCCCTCGGTTGCGCCCGCACGCTCCCGCGAGTTCAGTTGTGCGCTGCGGGACACCTCCCGCCAGACACGCGTGCGGCCGTCGACGGCGGCACGGGACACAGAAGGCGAGACCCATGCGGTTGCGTGCCCGAACACTCCTCACCCCCCTGGCCCTGACCGCAGTGCTGGCCACCGCCGCCTGCGGGAGCTCCGGCTCGTCCGGCACCGGCGGGGGCCAGGCCAGCGGCTCCGCGTCGGGCGACGCCTGTGCGCCCGTCGCCGGTGACCAGCTGGTCGTCCTGCGGGACGACAAGCAGCTGCAGAACGCCGACAACATCGTCCCGGCCGTCAACAGCGCCACCGCCACGGCCAGCCCGGCCGTGGTGACGACGCTCAACGCGGTCTCGGCGGCGCTGACCACCGAGGACCTCATCCGGATGAACGCCGCCGTCGACGTCCAGCGGCAGAGCGCCGCCGACGTGGCAGCCGCCTACGTGCAGGACAACGGGCTGGCCGACGGGGTCTCCGGGGGCAGCGGCCCGATCGTGGTCGGCGGCTCGAACTTCACCGAGTCCACGGTGCTGGCCAACGTCTACGCCGACGTGCTGACCGCGGCCGGTTTCCAGGCCACCGTCCAGGAGGTCGGCAACCGGGAGCTGTACCTGCAGGCCCTGCGCTCCGGGCAGATCCAGGTCTTCCCGGAGTACCTGTCCACGGCCGCCGACTTCATCAACCGGCTCCCCGACGTCAACGGCCCCGACGCGGAGAGCATCGCCTCCTCGGACGTGGACGCCACCCTCTCGGCGCTCCGCCCGATCGCGCAGCAGGTCGGGCTGATCTTCGGTGCGCCGTCCGAGGCCACCGACCAGAACGCGTTCGCGGTCACCCGGGAGCTGGCCGACCAGCTCGGGGTGACCACGCTGTCCGAACTGGCCGACGCCTGCGGCGACGGCTCACTGGTGCTCGGTGGCCCGCCGGAGTGCCCGGAGCGCCCGCAGTGCCAGCCGGGCCTGGCGGACACCTACGGGCTGTCGTTCGCCAGCTTCACCGAGCTGGACGCCGGTGGTCCGCTGACCAAGGCGGCCATCCAGCAGGGTGAGGTCTCCATCGGCCTGGTCTTCAGCTCCGACGGCGCCCTGGCCCAGGGCTGACCGACCGCACCACGAACGGAGGCGGGCACCCGACCGGGTGCCCGCCTCTCGTCCGTTCGCGGGAGCCTCAGTACCAGCCGCCGGGCGGCAACTGCTCCCCGGCGACCACGACCGCGTCGATCCGGTTGCCCTCCTGGGCCAGCGGGCACGACCAGCGCGGGTCGTAGGTGCACGACGGGTGGTAGGCGAAGTTGAGGTCGACCACCAGGTGCCCGGCGTCGCCGCCGAGGTCGGCGCCCTTGATGGTGTCGAGCAGGTAGCGCCCACCGCCGTAGGTCGTCGTCCCGGCGCTGCCGTCGCGCAGCGGCAGGAAGACCCCGCCGCCGTACCCGCCCAGCCACCAGACGTCCAGGCGCCCCAGCTCGCCCAGCGTCACCCGGCCCAGCCGGTCCATCCCCACCACGCCGTCGTCGGCGGTGGACAGCTGCAGCCGCAGCGGCTCCACGTCGGTGTCCAGCGCCGCGACGAACCGCAGCGACGGGTCGTAGGGGCCCACCGGCAGGCCGGTGAACGAGGCGCGGCCCGGCTCGTCCAACGGGGAGTCGGGATGGCCGCCGACCAGGGCGTCGCGCCCGGCCCGCCAGGCCCGCCAGCCCTCCTCGGGGTCGGTGGCAGCCCGTGCCCCGGCGTACAGCGCGGACACCTGGCGGCGCCAGTCGAGCAGGGACAGCGTCATCCGGTCACCCTGCCACGACCGCGGGCGCAGAGCCCGGGACGGCCGGGACACCGGCTCGCGGAGCTGCGGCGATGACCCGGGAGCAGGCTCCGTCCCCCGTAAGCTGAGCCACATGGCAGGTCGTCGGGACGACAGCACCACCGGTCCCGACGCCGTCTCCGGAGCCCGGCGGGGGGAGCGGCCGTCGTCCTCCCGTTCCGGCACGCTGCGCACGGTCGGTCCGGTCGTCGGCCTGCTGCTCGCGGTCGGCGCCACCGCCGCGGTCTTCTTCACCGACGACGCCCTGTACCTGCGGGTGGCCCTGCTGGCCGTCTGCTGGGCCTTCCTGGTCGCCGCCTTCCTGGCCGGGAACCGCCGCGTCGACCAGGTCGTGGCGCAGGCCCGGGAGGCCGAGCTGCGGCATGCCTACGAGGTCGAGCTCGAGCGCGAGGTCACCGCCCGCCGGGAGTACGAGCTGCACCTGGCCGACGAGCTGCGCCGGGAGACCGGGGCGGGGGTGCGACAGGAGCTGGCCGAGCTCCGCGGGGAGATCGCCTCCCTCGCGGGGCTGCGTGGCGACCTCGCGGCGCTGGCCGGGCTGCGCGCGGAACTGGCCGGGCTGACCCAGCTCCGCTCCGATCTCGGCCAGCTGCGCGGCGAGCTGTCCGAGCAGCTGTCCGGCGAGCTGCTGATCGAGCGGATGGTGATGCGGGCCCAGTCGGTGCGCGTGCCGGTCGACCGCGTCGGCGACGACCCCCGCGTCCTGGACGGCCGGACGGCGGACCGCGACGGGTGGAGCGCCACCACGTGGGAGGAGCCCCGCGGCGGACGGCGCCTGCCCGTCCCCGACGCCCGGCCGCCGGTCACCCCGCAGGTGCCGAGGTCGCCGGTCGAGTGGCTGGCCGACCGGTCGATGGTCGACCCGCTGGAGACCCAGCGGGAGGGCAGCGGGGACGACGAGCCGGTCCGGCTGATCGCCTACCCGCCGAAGTCGCCGATCGAGTGGCTGGCCGACCGGTCACTGGTCGACGAGGACGCGCCGGCACCGGCGCCGGCGCCCGCCCCGGAGCCCGAGCCGCAGCGGCTGCGTCAGGTGGCGCCGCCGCCCCCGGCGGCCCGGCAGAGCCGGCACCGCGTCGGCCTGGACGACGAGCAGACACCCGCGGCACCTCGCCGGCACCGCCGCGCCGCCGAGCCCGACGACCGCGACGACGACCTCGCGGGCCGTGCGGAGCCCCAGGACGCCGGCCACGCCCGGCTGACCGAGATCCTCGCCGAGAGCGGGGCCGGCACCCGGATCGGCGGCCGGCGACGCCGCCACGGGGACGAGGACGACTCGGCCGACGACGTCCTGGCGCGGGTGCTCGGCCGCCGCGGAGCGGGCGCCGGCACGGAGGTCACCCCCGGCCGGGCAGCGGCACCGGCCGGGGGGAGTTGGGGCGCGGGCTCAGATGGGCCCGCGGGACAGCGCGCCGCCGTCCAGGGTGAGGGTCTGGCCGGTCACCCAGCCGGCACCGTCACCCAGCAGGTAGGCCGCGGCCTCGCCGACGTCCTCCGGGGTGCCCAGCCGGCCCGCCGGGTACTGCTGGGAGAGGGCGTCCTCCCGGCCGGTGAACAGCGCCTCGGCGAACCGGGTCTTCACCACCGCCGGGGCGACCGCGTTCACCCGGACCTTCGGGCCCAGCTCGACGGCCAGCTGCGTGGTCAGGTTGATCAGGGCGGCCTTGCTGACGCCGTAGGCCGCGATCCCCTCGCTGGACTTCAGGCCCGCGACGGAGGCGACGATGAGCACCGAGCCGCCGTGCTCGGACATCCAGGCCCGCCAGGCCTCCTGCACCAGGCCGAGGCTGGACACGACGTTGGTGTCCAGGATCTTGCGGAAGGCGTCCAGCGGGGCGTCCATCAGCGGGCCGAACACCGGGTTGATGCCGACGTTGCCGACCAGCACGTCCAGGGAGCCGAAGGTCTCGACGGCGGTGCGCACGGCCTCGGCACGGTGCTCGGCGTCCGCGGCGTTGCCCGCCACGGCGACGGCCTTCTCCGGCCCGCCCAGGACCTCGACGGCCTCGGCCAGCGCGTCGGGCTTGCGGGCGGTGATGACCACGCGCGCCCCCCGGTTCACCAGGGCCTGCGCGATCCCCAGCCCGATGCCCCGGCTCGCGCCGGTGACCAGCGCCGTGCGTCCCTCGAACGAGCTCACCGATTGCCTCCGCTCCTGCCGGCCCCGGTGCCGGCGGGCACAAGGTAACCGGCGTTCGCGAGCGGCCGGCGGGGTGCCCGGGTGAGTCAGGACACAACGCCGGGACGTTGCAGCCGGGGAGAGCTGGTCACACACTTGCGACTGGCGTGACACCTGCGTGACACACCCGTCGGGCGGACGACGCCCGGCCGGGTGGTTGCAGCAGCGCAGCGCCACCTGCACGACCTGCTCCACCGGTCCACGACGACGTGGGCCGGCTGACCTGAGTCCGGTACCCGCGAGGGACTGGAACGAGAGGTGCACCGGGATGCCTGATCGTCCCCTGCGCGCTGGTCTGCCGCGCGCGACGCCCCCTGCCGCGCGGCCCGCTGCCGGGCTGCCCCCGACCTCCGTGGCCCCGGCCCGGCTCCGTGTCGGCGTCATCGGCGCCGGCCGCGTCGGCTCCGTGCTGG
>JAOPUQ010000020.1 GCA_025963425.1 Modestobacter sp.
GGCGGCGATCGCCTTCTGCTGCTTGTTCTCGGTGTCGGCGGCGGTGCGCCCGTAGGCGTTGCGCCCCAGGTCGTGCACCCACTTGGACAGCTGGGTGGCCAGGAAGGCGCCGAACGGGACGCCCTTGCCCTCGTCGTACTGGCTGACGGCCTTGAGCACCCACTCCGCGACCTGCTGGTCGATGTCGTCGTTGTCCGGCAGGTGCAGCCGGATGGTGCTCATGTTCCGCTGCAGCCGCTTGAGGCTGACCCGGCAGTAGTGCCGGCACAGGTCGTCGAGGAAGGACGGCGGCAGGTCGCGGGGCGCCCGCCGCCGGACGTCGGCCTCGGCCCGCAGGCCGACGGTGGCGTAGCCGTTGGCGGCGCACCAGGAGCGGATCAGGGCGGCCAGTGTCTCGCCGTTCCCGCACGCGCCGTCGACCCGGTACAGGCCCTCACCCTCGTCGTAGGTGACGGTGACGCCGGCGGGCATCGCGGCGCGGAAGGTGGCCAGGGGCAGCTCCCGGTCGGCGCGGAAGTGCACGCGGTCCCGGGGCGTGATCGGCGCGAGCGCCCAGCCCTCGGACTCGGCCAGGCCGCCGAAGACGAGGGGGTCACGGCGCGGGCGATCGTCGGTCGGTGCGGTCATGGGCAGGGTGGGGTGGGACACCGGTCCTCCTGAGGGGAAGTGCAGGTGGGCTGGGTGAGGAAGTGGATGTGCGGCGCACGGGCACCCACGGAGGAGTGGCCCGCAGCCCGGGCCTCAGGCGGTGACGGGCACCGCACGGCGGGCCGACGGGGCCGGGGAGCCGGTCGGCGGGGCGGCGGGCTCGGCGCGCCGGGGAGCGGGGATGAACGGCCGCGGCGCGGACACCGCCTCGAGCACCCCGACGGCGGCGGCGCGCTCCGCCTCACTGGGCTCGGCGACGTAGACCGGCATGTAGTCGTAGAGGGAGGTGAACAGCCCGTCCACGAACAGGTAGGCCGCCTGCGCCGTGGCGGAGAACTTGGCCACCTCGGCACGCGGGCCCAGGTCGATGCCGACGGTGACCCGGACGACGCGGTCGTCCTTGCTCAGCCCGGTCAGCTCGAAGGCGACCGACGGGTGCTCGGCCGCGAGCGAGCTGAGCGCGGCCAGGCACTTGCGCACGGCCGGACGACGGGGACGCAGCTGCACGTGCACCAGGACCGACTCGGGGCACTCCTGCCCGCCCGTCGGGTCGGCGTCGGGACCCGCCTGGCCGTCCAGATCGGCGGCTCGGCCGTCGAGCCGACCGCTGCCGGCGACGCCGAGATCGATGCCCCGCTCCGGGTCGAGGTCGAGGTCCGTGCCCGCACCAACGGGCTCGCCGCCGGCGTGGGCCGGACGAGTAGTTGCGCTGAGTTCCATGAACGTTGCCCCCTGTGTCGTGCTGTGGGGGAAGACTTGCGCATGGAACGTCAGCGCAACGGCGAGACTCGCCGTTCTGTGACTAGTGGGGCAGGCGAGAAAAACAATAGTTGAGGTGAATCCAGCTCGACTTTGACAACTTGCCCTACGCGGACCGGTCCGTCCCAGGCGTGAAGGCCGAGAGCGCCGCCACGGCGTCCGCAGCGACCTCGGCGGCCAGCGCGTTGGCCTCGGCGATCTGCTTGTAGACCTCTTCGCGGTGGATGGTGACCTCCCGGGGCGCCTTGAAGCCCAGCCGGACGGTGCCACCCCGGACCTCGACGACGTAGACCTCGATGTCCTCGCCGATCCGGATGCTCTCGCCGACGCTGCGGGTGAGTGTGAGCATGAGCTGACCCCTCCATGGGTGTGTGTGACGGCCTCCGTGGCACGGCCTGCGGCGCAGGCCCTCCGGCAGCCGCCCTCCCAGGGAGGCCGGCTGCTGGTCGAGTCATCGGCAGGTTGGCCGCCCGGTCGGACGGCGGCCGGCCCACCGGTCAGCGCAGGAAGTCCAGCAGGGTCGGCTGGATGACCTGGGCGGTGGCCTGCAGCGCCGCCTGGTAGCCGGTCTCCTGCATCCGCAGCTCCATGAGGGTCTTGGGCAGGTCGACGTTCTCGATGTCGGCGAGCTGGCTTGCCATCGTGAGCTTCAGGCCCGCGTTGACCTCGCCGGCCGTGTCCATCCTCGCTGCCCGTGTGCCGATATCGGCCAGCGCGGTGGCCATGCCGTTCATGACCTTGTCCAGCGCACCCAGACCCTCGCTGAGGCCCGTGGAGTCCCGGCTGCCCACCGCAGCGATGATCTTGTCGATGGTCGCGAAGAGGTTCGTGGCCGGGTCCTCGCCGAACGCCTCCGGCCCGGTGATGTCGATCCGGATGGCCTCGCTGTCGGACACCCGGCGGGTCACCTCGGCCCCGGCGCGGCCGACGAACGCCCCCTCGGCGGTGTAGGCGGTCGAGCCCGAGGTGACGCCGCCGAAGATCGGCCGGCCCTGTACGACGGTGTTCGCCAGGCCGACCAGGCTGGCCCGCAGACCCTCGACCTGGGCCTTGATCCCCTGGGCCGCGGTGTCGGAGATCGCCCCGGTGTTCGACGCCTGGACCGTGAGGTTCCGGACGACGCGGGTCTGGTTCAGCGCGGACTGGAGCGCGGTGTCGGTGGCGTCGAGCCACCCCTTGCCGTCGGAGATGTTGCGGGCCTGCTGCGCGACGGCGCCGCTGTCCTGCCGGGTCTGCATGGCCCGGTTGGTACCGGTCGGCGAGTCCGACGGCTTGTTGATCGTCCTGCCCGAGGTGAGCTGCTCCTGCAGCTTCCCGACCGCGGCGAGGTTGCGGTTGAGCCCCTGCAGGCTGGTCTGCGTGATAGCACGCTGGGTGATCCGCATCAGGTCATCTCCCCACGAGGCCGGTCTTGTTGATCAGCACGTCGAGTGCCTCGTCGATGGCCGTGATCATGCGCGCGGCGGCCGAGTAGGCGTGCTGGAAGGACAGCATGTTGGTCATCTCCTCGTCGAGGTTGACCCCGGAGACCGACTCCCGGGACGACTCCACCTGCGAGGTGATGACGCTCTGGATGTCCAGGTTCCGCGCGGCCACCGCCGAGTTGACGCCGAGGTTGACCACGACGGCGCGGTAGGTGCTGTCCACGCTGCCGGCACCCAGCCGGAGCTGGTAGATGGCGTCGGCCCGGTCGTTGTCCAGCGAGGCGCCGCTGGTCGCGTCGGGGGCGAGGTCCGCCGCAGCGATGCCCCGGGGGTCGGCGATCCGCAGCCGGATGTTCGCCGCGGTCACCGTCGCGGGGTCCACCGCGGCGGCGCCGCTGCCGGCGCCGTCGTCGAGCAGTGGGCGACCCGGCTGACCGTTGAGGTCGTACCCCTTCGCGTGCTCGGCGTTCAGGGTGCCCACCAACTGCTTGGCCACCCCGTCCAGCTGCGCGCGGTAGCCCGGGATGGTGGTCTTCAGCGCGGTGAGGCTGCCGGCGGCGGTGCCCCCGACCGACAGCGTGCTGTTGCCGGTGGTCGTGACGATGCGCAGTTCGCCGGGCACGCCGGCGGCCGGCACGAGCGCCAGGTCCAGCGACGAGACACCGGCCACCAGCGTGGTCCCACCGACGACGACGTTGACGACGCCGTCCTCACCCGGCGTGGCGGTGGCGCCCACCTTCCCGGCGAGGGTCAGCACCAGGGCGTCCCGCTTGTCCGCCAGCTCGTTGGCCGGCAGCCCGGCCTGGGTCGCGCGCTTGATCGCCCGGTTGAGGTCGGCGATGGAGGCCGCGGACGCGTTGACGTCGGAGACCAGCGTCTGCAGGTTGTCCCGGGTCTGCTCGGCCTGCTTGTCCAGCGCGGCACTGGTGGTGTTCATGCCGATGACGAGGGTCTGGGTCCGCTGCAGCAGCTGACCGCGGGCCGCCAGGTCGTCGGGGTGGTTGACGACGTCGCTCCACCCGTTCCACATGTCGGTGAGCATGCTCTGGATGCCGGTCGTCCCCGGCTCACGGAACGCCTGCTCGATCTGGGTCAGCGCGTCGCTCTCCGCGGTGAACTGGGCGTTCTTGCCCTGCTCGACCTGGGTGCGTCCCTCGAGGAAGGCGTCCCGGATCCGGATGACCGAGTCGGCGCTGACGCCGCCGCCGACGTTGCTGCTGACCGCAGAGATGGCGGGGATGGCGTTGCCGCCCATCGACGCCAGCTCGGCCCGCTGCCGCGTGTAGCCCGGAGTGTTGACGTTGGCGATGTTCTGGCCGGTGATGTCCAGACCGCGCTGCTGTGCCCACAGCGCCGTCGTCGCGGTGTTCAGTCCCGAGAACGTGCTCACAGCGCACCGTCCAGCGTCACCGAGCGGTAGGCGTTTCCGGTCTGCCGCCCGTTGTGGGTGTACGTGCCGGCCGAGGGCGACCGCGAGGTCAGGAGCGCGTCGCTGATGGAGGCGAGCCCGCCCTCGATGAGCTCCTTGTTGGCATCGGAGAGGCTGCGCAGCTCGGTGACGAGCAGCAGCAGGCCCTCGTGGTGCTTGGTGTAGAGGTCGCTCCACGGCGTGGGTGCCACCTCGGCGAGCTGGCGCAGCGACGGGTTGGCCGACAGCCCGAGGCGGCTGGCGATCTGCTCGGTCGCAGCTGCCCGCTCCACCTCCAGCATCCGCAGCTGGTCGAGGACGACCTCGATCTCGTGCGCGATGCGCGCCAGCCACCGCGTCTTGCCGGTCACGATCAGGTACTGCTTCTCCTCGGCCTTGAACAGGAGCAGGTCGAGCAGTTCGTGCTCCCGCCAGAGCAACGTCGACAGGTGCTGGTGGTCCATGGCGGCCGCCCCTCCCTCGTCGTGTGGTGACTGCAGGCACCCGTCGGTCGACGAGTGCTCGTTGCCAGTCCCATCGGCACGAGCCGGAGGCGGATCAAGCCGAGTTCGGCCGAGGCCGCCCAAATCCCTCAAGCCGGGGACGAATGTCGCCGATGTGGTCCGATGCGCACTCGGGTCCGCCGAGAAGAACGGCGTGACCACAGTCAGCCCACCGGCGAGCGAGCGCCTCCAGCCCGACGTGGACGCGCTGGTGACCACCCACCTGCCCCTGGCCCAGTTCGCAGTCAACGCGGTGGCCTCTCGGATCTCCCTGCCGAGTCACGTCAGCCGCGACGACCTGCTCTCCTGTGCACACGTGGCGCTGGTCGAGGTGGCCCGTCGCTTCGACCCCGACGCCGGCGCCACCTTCGCGACCTACGCCATCCCCCGCCTTCAGGGCGCCGTCCTCGACGAGCTGCGGTCCGGGGACTGGGCCAGTCGCTCGGTCCGGGCCGCCGCCCGGCGCACCGACGCGGCCACCGACGCCCTCACCATCTCCCTGGGACGCCCGCCGACCCGGCCCGAGCTCGCCGCCAGCCTGGGGGTGCGCCGGTCGGAGCTGGACTCGCTGCAGATCGACCTGCACCGGGCGGTGATGGTGAGCATCGACGCCGACCCCGGCAACGACGGCGGCTCGCTGGACCTGCCCGACACCGGTGACTCCCCCGAGCGCGCCCTGCTCCGCGGCGAGCGCGCCCGCGCCCTCCACGAGGCGATCCGGGCCCTGCCCGACCGGCTCGACGAGGTGGTGGAGCGCAACTTCTTCGGCGACGAGTCCCTGACCGACATCGCCGACGACCTGGGCGTCACCCTGTCCCGGGTCTCCCAGATGCGGGCCCGGGCCCTCACCCTGCTGCACGCGGCGATGAGCGAGATCTGGGAGGGTCGCCCGGTCGCCGCCGACGGCGGGGTGCGTGCCCGCAACCAGCAGCGCGCCTACGTCGACCGGGTCGCCGCGGGCCAGGTCGCCGGCCGCGGCCCGGCGGCGACCCCACCGTCGTTCGCCCCGCAGCAGCGGTCCCGGTACCGGCACGGATGGCCGGTCACCAGTCGCGGCGCGGCCCGACCCGCCTGAGCGAGGCCCCGGAAAAAGATCTTCTGATTCGGGTCAAGGACCCCCCGGTCCCGTCCGTTATCAGTCATGCAACGCCCCGCAGCACGGATGCAGCGGGACCACCAGCAAGCCCCGATTCCACGGAGGAACACCATGGGCATGAGCGTCAACAACAACATCGCGGCGATGAACTCGTACCGCAACCTGTCGGTCACCGACAGCCAGATGGGCAAGTCGCTGGAGAAGCTCTCCTCCGGCTTCCGCATCAACCGCGC
>JAOPUQ010000042.1 GCA_025963425.1 Modestobacter sp.
CCCGGGCAGGACCCCGGGGTGACCGCGCAGCCCGCCGACGAGCTCCCCGCCCCGGACGTCTCCGACGAGACCTTCGCCGCCGCCGAGGACGCCGACCGCCCCGCGCCGGCCGGCCCCGGGGCGGTGACCATCACGCCCTACCGGGACGGACCGCTCATCGTGCGCGGGGACTTCCGGCTGCTCGACACCGACGGTGCCGAGATCGACCCGGGCCGGCGCACCGTGGCGCTGTGCCGCTGCGGCAGGTCCGGGATCAAGCCGTTCTGCGACGGCACGCACAAGCTGACCGGCTTCTCGGCCGCCAGCGCCCCGGCCCGCCCGCGGCCCGCCGCCCGGATCTTCCGGACGGCGGAGCAGTCCGGCGACGGCCCGGCGGACCCGGCGGACCCGGCCGTCGGCTGAGCCCCGGCGGGCTCAGGCGGCGGCCGCGGCCTCGTCCTGCCGCAGCCCGGACCGCCCGGCTTCCCAGGCGCCCAGCAGGTGCTCCGCGGCCAGGCCGTCCATGGCCAGCGAGCACTTCGCGCCGAACAGCACGTCGGCGGTCAGCGTCGGGTCCTCGGCGACCAGCGACCCGCACATGTCCACCGAGGCGATCTGCTCGTGCACCGCGTCGGCCTCCACGTGCTCGTCGTAGAACACCGTCGTGTCCGCGGAGAACCCGAGCCGGCGCAGCCCCACCGAGTAGCGGCGGCTGGGCTCCGACGAGGTCATCTCCACCGCCGTCAGGTGGCCCAGGCAGGCGCCCCGCCAGCGGCGGTGCAGCCCGAACAGCGACATCGTGTTGACCGAGGTGAAGGCCACCGTGGGCGCGAGGTCCCACAGCGCGCCGTAGCCGTCGTCCAGGTCGAGGTCGCGCATCAGGCCGGCGAACAGCTCGCTGTGCATCCGCCCCGGCGCCCCGCCGCCGTACTCGTCGGCCTGGATCTCCACCATCGCGGCCTTGGCCCGGCCCCCGATGCGGGGGATGACCCAGGTGTGCGGGTCGCCCTCCTTGAGGTGGTAGACCGACCGCAGCGTCAGGTACTCGCGCCAGCGTTCGACGGTGCCGTGCCTGGCCAGGTAGGCCGACAGCGAGGGCCCGTCGTCCGCGGCGATGACGGCGGTGAGCTGCTGGTCGACCGGGGCGCCGGTGACCTCCACCTCGCCGACCAGTGCGCGCAGGGCGGCCAGGTGCCGCTCCTCCAGCGTCGCGCGCAGGCGCAGCAGCTCGGGGTCCCACTCCCAGTCGTCGTCCACCTCGTCGAACCCGCGGTAGTGCAGCTCGTAGCAGATGGCCAGGCTCAGCTGCAGGTCGTCATCGGTCAGCGGGTCGGTTCCGGCGGCTGTCAGCGAGTCCGCGGCGGAGCGGGTGCCGGCGCCGAGGGTCCGGCCACCGACCAGGTCGGCGCACAGCGCGGCGCTCAGCGGGCCCCGCGGCTTGGGAAGCTGCATGGTCCCGATCATGCCCCGGACGGCCCTGCCGCGAACCTGACGGCCGGGTGAGGTGCTGCACGCACGACCGCGGCCCCTCCTCGGGGGGAGGAGGGGCCGCGATGTGGGCTGGGAGCGGGCGGTCAGTCGGCCCGTTCGAATGCCGAGGCCATCCGCGCCTGCTCCTCGAGCACCTCGCCGATCCGGGTCTGGACGGCGCCCAGCTGGCCGATGATCTCGCTGGTGGTGTGGATGCCGCTGGCCACCGACCGGCTGCTGGCCTGGATGCCGGCGATCTGGTCGGACACCCGCTGGGTGGCGTTGGCGGTCTCCCGGGCCAGGTCCTTGACCTCGCTGGCGACCACCGCGAAGCCCTTGCCCAGCTCGCCGGCGCGAGCTGCCTCGATGGTGGCGTTGAGGGCCAGCAGGTTGGTCTGGTCGGCGACGCCGGAGATGATCCGGATGACCTCGCCGACCGCCGCGGACGCCTGACCCAGCGCCTCCACCTCGGCGGTCATCGTGGAGGCCTGGGCGACGGCGTTCACCGCGACCCGGCCGGCGTCGTCGGCGGCCTCGCGCAGCCGGGACACGGTGTCCAGCAGCTTGCGGGAGTTGGCCGCGCCCGCACGCAGTCGGTCATCTCCCCGATGTCCCGGACGAAGGGCAGGTCCCGCGCCCGCCAGGTGCGGCCGGACAGGCCGACGCCCTCGGCGAAGCTGGCGGTCAGGGTCACCGTGCGGAACTCCTCACCCGCCGAGCCGGACTCCTGCTGGAACCGCAGCACGTTGGCCGGCTCGTCGAGCGCCCAGTACGACCGTAGGCCCAGCCGAAGGCGTCCCGGACGGTGTTCAGGGCGATGCGCAGCGCCTGGTCCTGGTTGCGCGCGGCACCCATCTCGGTCACCACCGTGGTGACCGCCACGCGGTCGTTGAGCGTCTCCTGGAGGGCAGCGGTGGCCAGTGCGCTGTGCCGGGCGTGCGCGGCGACGCGCAGGATCGCCTTCCACTTGTCCCGTCGCGGGCCGAGGAAGGGCAACTGATCGGTCGTGTAGACCTCGACGACGGCGACGACACGGTCGTCCTCGACGATCGGCACGAAGCTGCCCTGCCGGGCACCGGCGGCGAAGGCCGTCTCCCAGCGCAGGCACCGCCCCGGCTTGGGGGGCTCCTCCATGACGACCGTCCTGCGCTCACGCAGGGCCTGGCCGCCGAAGCCGGCGGTCTCGGTGAGCACCGCGTCGGCCGGCCACCGCGCGGCCATCGCCGCGGCCATCGGTCCGGTCGAGGCCTGCAGCACGTACTCCCCGCCGCCGACGGGCATCCAGACGCCGCCGAACGCCATCCCGGTGGCCGAGACGATCGTCTCCAGGACCGTGCGGTGCGCCTGGAGTTCGGTGCCGACCCCGGTTCCGAGGGCCTCGATCACCTTCTCCAGCGCCTCGACGTCCCGGGGCATCTGCGCCGGCGTCACCGGCACCACCGGTGCGTTGTTGCGGAGCCTCATCCGTGTCCTCCATCCAGAGCTGGCACTGCCCCGCGTGGGCGGCGGCGCCGGCCGCCGGGATCGCGGACCATGACGATGGGGCCAGTGTTCACCGGCGGGAAACACGCCTGGTTCCGGTGCTTCCTAGGTTCGGGACATCGGGTTCCGCCTGGTCCCGGGGAGAGCACCGCCGTCCCGAGGGGGATCGCCGTGAGTGGGAACGCTGCCCGTCTGCAGGCCGTCACGGACGTCGAGGCCTACGTGCCCCCGGCTGTCAGCTTCACCGCCGGTGAGACGCCGGGTGAGGTGTTCGGCGCCAACGTGTTCAGCAAGGCCGTGATGCAGAAGCGGTTGCCCAGGTCGGTCTACCGGTCGGTGCTGGCCACGATCGACCACGCCGCGCCGCTGGACCCGCTGGTCGCCGACGCCGTCGCCTCGGCGATGAAGGACTGGGCGATGGAGATGGGCGCGACGCACTACGCGCACGTGTTCTACCCGCTGACCGGGCTGACCGCGGAGAAGCACGACAGCTTCCTGGAGCCGGCCGGGGACGGGTCGGCGCTGGCCGAGTTCGCCGGCAAGACCCTGACCCAGGGCGAGCCCGATGCCTCCAGCTTCCCCAGCGGCGGGTTGCGCAACACCTTCGAGGCCCGTGGCTACACCGGCTGGGACGTCACCAGCCCGGCGTACGTGCTGGAGAACCCGAACGGCAACACCCTGTGCATCCCCACCGTCTTCGTCTCGATGAACGGCGATGCCCTGGACCACAAGACCCCGCTGCTGCGTTCCCAGCAGTCGATGGCCCAGCACGCCGAACGCGTGCTGCGCCTCTTCGGGCACGCCAGCCCGGACGCAGTGGTGTCGTTCTGCGGGGCGGAGCAGGAGTACTTCCTGGTCGACCGGCACTTCTTCCTCGCCCGGCCCGACCTGCTCAACGCCGGCCGGACCCTGTTCGGGGCCAAGCCGCCCAAGGGCCAGGAGTTCGACGACCACTACTTCGGCGCCATCCCGGAGCGGGTGCTGGGCTACATGATGGACACCGAACGCGAGCTGTTCAAGCTCGGCATTCCGGCCAAGACACGGCACAACGAGGTCGCGCCGGGGCAGTTCGAGATCGCCCCGATGTTCGAACGCGCGAACGTGGCGGCGGACCACCAGCAGTTGCTGATGACGACGTTCAAGCGGCTGGCGCACAAGCACGGCATGGAGTGCCTGTTCCACGAGAAGCCGTTCGAGGGCATCAACGGCTCGGGCAAGCACGTCAACTTCTCGCTGGGCAACGCCACCGAGGGCAACCTGCTCCTGCCCGGCGACACCCCCCACGAGAACGCCCAGTTCCTGGTGTTCTGCGCCGCGGTGGTCCGCGCGGTGCACAAGTTCGGCGGTCTGTTGCGCGCCTCGGTCGCCTCGGCGAGCAACGACCACCGGCTCGGGGCCAACGAGGCGCCACCGGCGATCATCTCGATCTTCCTGGGTGACCAGCTGGCCGACGTCTTCGACCAGGTCGCCAAGGGCGGGGCGACGTCGTCGAAGGAGAAGGGGACCTTGATGGTCGGGGTGGACACCCTGCCGGTGCTGCCGACCGACCCCGGCGACCGGAACCGGACCAGCCCCTTCGCGTTCACCGGGAACCGCTTCGAGTTCCGCGCCCCCGGGTCGATGCAGTCGGTCGCCGGGCCGATGGTCACGCTGAACACGATCATGGCGGAGGCGCTGGACCACATCGCCACCGCGCTGGAGACGGCGGTGGCCGACGGCCGAGAGTTCAACGTGGCGGTGCAGAAGCTGCTCGAGGAAATCATCACCGACCACGGCGCGGTCGTGTTCAACGGTGACGGCTACTCCGAGGAGTGGCAGGTCGAGGCCGAGGCGCGCGGCCTTCCGAACCTTCGCACCACGCTCGACGCGCTGCCGCAACTCATCACCGAAGAGGCGATGGAGCTGTTCAGCAAGTACAGCGTCTTCACCCACCGCGAGATGCACAGCCGCTACGAGATCGCGCTCGAGCAG
>JAOPUQ010000060.1 GCA_025963425.1 Modestobacter sp.
GGGACCGTGGAAGAACATCGACGACCTCGAGATTGCCGTCGCCGAGTACATCGACTGGTTCAACCACCGCCGCCTGCACGGCGAGATCGGGCTGATCCCACCCGCCGAATTACGAGGACACCTACTACCGTCACAACCCCGCCCCGACACCCGTCGGAGCGTCAGTTCAGAGCCTCCACTGAACTCGGCGCGGGACATATGGCTCTCCCCGGGTGATGCGCATGGACGCACCGAGCGCCTGCGCAGCGGTCGCCCAACCATCTCCACGGCGGGCGGAGGACTCCAGGGCCACACCGGCGGCCAACAGAACATCCAGTGCCATGACGTTCGCCGTGCTGCCGCTCATGCTGGTCCCGGCGGTGGCTGGAACGGGCGAGCAGCCAGGCGCCGGCCACCAGCGAGCCCACGGTGGCCGCTCCGGGAACAGGCGGGTGCGCGAGGACGGGATCTGCGAGGTCGCTCAGCGTCGGGAGGTCGTCATCGAGCAGGGTGAGAACCTCCCAGCCCACGACCGCCGCCAGCCATCCCAGCCACGGCAGACCTCGGCGGCCGACAGGTGGCGCGGCCGCGCCGGCCCGCCGGCCAACCCCACGACCGCGAAGAGCACGCCTGTGCCGCCGACGGCCACGAGGGCGCCGGTGCTCAGCTCTCCGGACTACATGACGGCAGCGACGCAAGGAGCCGCAATTGCCAGGGGCATGAGCCGACGGCTCCAGTGGGAAGACACCACTCGTGCATGCTCGCCCACTCGGCCGGCGCAGGGCGTTGGCCTTCGCAGCCCCGCTGGTCCTGGTTCTCTGCGCCTGGAACAACGTGGTGGTGAATCGACTCCCCGGCTACCCCGGGTCCTACGTCGCTGCCAATGGGGCAGCCACCGGCGCTCTCTTGGCGGCGGCGCGAGTCAGCCGGCTGTCCTCGGAGGACCTGGGACTCGCCCCTCGCCGGCTGCCCGCTGGGCTGAAGTGCGGTGGGGCCTGCTTCGCCGTGGTCGCGTGCGCCTATGCGGTTGCCCTCGCCGTCCCCGGCCTTCGCTCGCTGCTCACGGATGCCCGGGTCGCCGGCCTCGACGGTAGGGAGGTCGCCTACCAGGTGCTCGTCCGCATCCCGTTGGGCACGGTGCTGTGGGAAGAGGTCGCCTTCCGCGGGGTGCTGCTCGCCGCGCTCACCCGGCTCGTGTCCGTGCGTGCGGCGACGGCGACTTCTGCCACTGTCTTCGGGATCTGGCACGTCCGGCCCACGCTCAGCGCGTTGGCGGCCAACGACTTTTCCGGTGCACCGCTTCTCCGGGCCCTTGCCGTACTACTCGCGTGTCTGTTGACGGGCGTCGCCGGTGTCCTGTTCGCCTGGCTCCGGCTGCGCAGCGGGAGCCTCCTCGCGCCTGCCCTGCTCCATCTGGCGACGAACGCCCTGGGCACCCTGGCCGCTGCGGTCGCGCACCGCCTCGGCTGAGGTCAGCCGCGGTCTGGAGGTCCCGACGAAGGGGCGTCGCCGCGGCCCGGGCGGACGATGGCCGGATGGCGGACCCCACGGCCCACTACGTAGCCCTCGGCGACTCGATCTCCATCGACGACTACTCCGGTGGCCCGGGCTGCGGCGGGGCCAGCCTGCTCTTCGCCAACCGCGATGACGACTTCCCGGAGTGGCGGGGCCGCGACCTCCTCACCGCCGACCGGGACACGACGTTCTCCCTGCTCGCCGCGGACGGCGCGACCACGCGCACACTGCTGGATGCGCAGCTGCCCCGGCTGGCGGCCCTCCGGGTACGCGCCCCTCGTCACCGTGACCATCGGGGGGAACGACCTGCTGGGGGCCTACGGGGACACTCGCGCCGCTGACCCGATCGTCCGGGCGCAGGCTGCCGTGGCCCGTGCGTTGCGTGAGACCGCCGGCTTCCTCGGCCCGTCCGGCCGGATCGTCCTCGGCACCGTCTACGACCCCAGCGACGGCACGGGCGACGCCGTCCGGCTCGGGTTGTCGTCCTGGCCGGACGCCGTGCGGTGATCGAGCAGCTCGACGACGGGCTCCGCGGGGTCGCGGCCCGACACGGCGCCACAGTGGCCGAGATCGCTGAGCACTTCCGCGGTCATGGGCTTCTCGCCGGTGGCCCGATGCGGTGCGGGCCCGGACCGGCTGAGCGGAGCTCCTGGTTCTGCAACCTGATCGAGCCGAACGCGTGGGGAGCCGGCGGTGTGCGGGAGGCGTTCTGGGCGGCGATTCATTCCGTCGGGCCCTGCGTTCGATGATGGTGCGCCGCGCCGCGACGTCCCGCGTCGTCGCCGCAGGCATGGTCGTGATCGAGGTCGAGCTGCTCCCGTTCTGGCTGGGCGCGTCCCCGGCTGACTTCGGGACGGCGTCCGTGGCGGCAGCGCTGGCCACGGCGGGCGTCATGTGGACACCGGAGAGGGCCCGATCGTCGGGCGAGTTGCTGGAATCGCCTCAGGACGTTCCGCGGTTCCAGCGGCGTACCGATCTCGGTGGCGAAGACGAGGTCCTGGTCCAGCCAGTAGTCCGCCGCCGCGAGTCGTTCCTGCGCTTGTCGCTCTCGGTGGGCTGCGAGCGTCGTCACCACCGAGCGGGGAGTGGCACCACGCGGCGGGACTTCTCCGTCTTGGGTTCGCCGAGTTCCAGACCCGCCGAATTACGGCTCAGGGTCCACTGAACGCGGAGGGCCTGGGCGTCCAGGTCGACGTCTGATCAGTGGAGCGCCAAGGCTTCGCCGCGACGGAGCCCGGTGGCGAGCATGGGCCGAAAGAGCGCTTGGAGCCGGTCGCCCCGCACGGCATCCACAAGACGTTGCGCCTCGGCAGCGGGGAGGCGACCGCCCGGGCATGAGACCGGCCACCGCTGGATGAGGGTGCGGAGCCGACAGCCGCGTCTCGGCGAGTGGCCGCTCGTAGCGGCCGGTCATCCGACTCACGGGGACCAGCTCTTGTGCGCGGCGCGCGATGCAGAGGTGAGCTGACCCCAGGCGTTTTCGGCCCCTCGCCTCTCAAGGCTGACTAGGCTCGCAAAGACCTTCCGGTCAGTGCGCGCACCGGATCGGCATGAGGGACGGCGGTGTGACCAACGAACTAGGGCTTCCCGACACCAACGGCATCCTCCGGCAGCCGTGGGTGAAGCCCGAGCGGACGAGCGCGGGGCTGGGGTGGGACAGGCAGTACCTGTCGGTTCAGCGTGAGCGCCC
>JAOPUQ010000061.1 GCA_025963425.1 Modestobacter sp.
CCAGCGCGGCGGTGGCCGTACCGGTGAAGATCCCCGCCGACAGGCCCGACAGCACCCGGCCGACGATCAGCAGCGTCAGCCCCTGGTCGAGCAGGAACGCCACCGCCGACAGCGCCGCGCACGCCAGTCCGACGAGCAGCATCCGCCGGCGTCCCAGCTGGTCCGAGGCGCGCCCGAACAACAGCAGCGCCGCCAGCACCCCCGCGGCGTAGACCGCGAAGATCACCGTGATCATCTGCTCGGCAAAGCCACGTTGTTCCTGGTAGAGCACGTACAGCGGGGTGGGCAGAGTGGTCCCGAACATCGTCACCGCGAACGCCACGGCGACGAGCCAGAACGCCAACGGCCGGGGAAGGACCGGGCGCCGATGCGCGGCAACCGCCACCCCGTGGCTGCCGTTGGGGCTCATCGCCGACTCCGACTGGACAGCACTGCGCCCCCTTGCGGGATCGGGTCACGAGGCCTTGCCGGCCGAAGCCGCCATCGGACGGCTTCGGCCGAGGCATGCGGAAGTCTTCTCTCGGCGGCACCTGGCGTCGTCCCGGCCAACGGCAACCCGAGATGCCGGCCAGCCCCCAGCCCGATGAGGAGAGCTGTCCACGACTCCGCCGATGCCACCGACGCCCAGGCGCCACGCAGGCGAACCGGCTCAATCAGCTCCTGCGGATGACCGACCGGCGCCGGGAGAGGGCGTCGACGCGGGCGCCGTTCAGCAGGACGCCGCCCCGTGATGATGGTCTGGCAGGACGCCTGCAGGTTGCTCATCGCCGCCCTCGCTCCGGACGGCGGCTGACTGCGGCTCTCCCGGTGCGCCCGGCCTGCACGGCGGCGACGAGCCACCCTGCCGCGACGACGCCGACCAGGCTGATCAGCCGGTAGAGCAGAACGGCGGGCAGGGCGTCCGCCGCCGGGACCCCGCCGGCCACCATCGCCACGACCATCGTGGTGTCCACGACGCCGATGCCGCCGGGCAGCAGCGAGATGCCGGATGCCGCCATGCCGGCCGTGTAGGCGATCAGGAGCAGCGGAAGGGTCACACCGTGGACGCCCAGGGCGGCGACACTGGCGGCCAGGCAGGCGACGTCGAACACCCAGTTGCCGATTCCGTACGTCGCCGCGGCCGTCCAGTCCCGGGCGCCGGGCCGCACCAACCGGAGTTGACCCACCAGACGCTCGAGCGCGTCGTGTCCCTGGGTCGGCGGACGGCGCAGCAGCGTGTTGCGCCACGCCAGCAACCGGCGGCCGGCGAGGAGCGCCAGGTCCGGGCGACGGCGGAGCCGGCGGACACCCACGACCAGGACCACGACGAGGACGGCGTCCAGGACCAGCGCCACGAGGCCGGACCCGGCACCCACGAGCAGCGACCCGGCCACGGCCAGGGCCGCCAGGGCGGAGCTCGAGATCAGCCCACCGGTGACCAGGGACCACGTGATGGCGGCGGGACCGGCGCCCCGCTCCCGCATCCAGCGGTAGGCGTAGGCGGTCGAGAAGGCGGCGCCCCCGGGAACCGTCAGGTGCACGGCATTGGCCACGTAGACCGCCGCCAGTGCATCGCGCGTCCGCACGCGGACACCGGCCGCGGCCAGCAGCCTGCTGCGCATGCGGGCGAACAGGTCCATGGACGTGGCCGCGGCGAGCACCGCGGCGGCGATCCACCAGGGCTGTGCCCCTCCGAGGGCGGTCAGCGCACCTTTCAGAGTCGGCGCTGCGAGGACCAGCTCGACGGCGAGCGCCGCCACCACCGCCACGCCCAGGACGACGCGCCACGGCCGGTGCCTGCGCGGGCGCCGCTCCGGGGGCGGGACGGCGCCCGCGACCGGTGCGGTCCCTGGAGCTGCCGTGCTGCCGGCCCCCGTGTCGGGGAGGGTCGTCACGGTCACGCGACCGACGGTGCCGGCCGACCGTGTGTGGAGTCCCGGAAGAACCTGGCCGCAGCCCAAGGCTCGCCGGATCGACACGGAGCGGGGACTAGCCGGTGCGCAGGCTGGCGACGAGATTGACCGTCGTGGCCAGGATTCCGGTGCCGAACAGGTACGACAGCAGAGCCTGGCGCAGGACCGTGCGGCGCAGTGCCGTCGAGTGCAGAACCGTGTCCGACACCTGGAACGTCATCCCGACCGTGAAGGCCAGGTAGGCGAAATCGCGGTAGGTGGGAGGCGCGGCCGAGTTGAAGTCGATGCCACCGCCCTGTCGACCGTAGTAGAGGGCGGCGTACCGCAGCGTGAACAGGGTGTGCACCATCGCCCAGGACACCACCACCGACACCACGCCGAAGCCGACCTGAACGAACTCGAGCGCGCTGCCGTGGGGTGCGCGGATCAGCACGAAGGCCACGGTGACGAGGCTGGCGACGGCGGCCGAGAGAAGAGCGACGTCGGTGGCCACCCGGTCCGGGTCGGTGGTCGTCGCCCGACGGGCGGTCTGCTGGGCGTCCCGGCCAAAGAGGACGAAGGCCAGCCAGCCGATGTAGAGCACCGCCACGGTGTCCCAGCCGAGCAGCAGGCCCACGGCCGGTGAGTGCAGCAGTGCCACGGTCACGGCGACCGCGACCCCGATCGGCACCGGAACCAGGGCCTCCAGCCGCGCCGAGCCTTCCCCGCGGGCCGGCGGTTGCCGCGGCCGAGTGGAGCGCGGGTCCATGCTGTCCTCCCTGCCTTCTGAGCTGAACCGCCCCGGGCCCGCCACGGTTAGACGGTGCCGATCACGACGTGACGGCTTCGTGTGGCGTCGTCCGTGGCGACGCGGGGACGGCGGCCGTGCCGGTCCGGTCCGGTGGCGCGGACGGCAGTGAGCGGCGGCGTCGTTCGATCAGCTCCGCGACCGCTGTCACCAACGCGAGCAGCATGAGACCGGCGGCGCAGACCAGCGCGTCGGACACCGCTGCCCGGAAGTCACGTCCGCTGCCGGTGAGCGCGTGGTAGTAGACGGTGGCCAGGAGTGCCGTACCGAGGGCCGCGCCGATCCGCTGGGCGGTCTGCAGCGCACCCCCTGCTGCCCCGGCCATCTGCGCGGGGACCGACTCCAGGGTCAGCGTCGTGTTGGGCGAGACGACCATCCCGCCGCCGAGCCCGGCCACCAGGAGGGGTCCCGCGGCCGCCCAGGCCGCCGCGTCGCCGCCGATCCTGCGCAGGACCAGCGCGGTGGCGATCATCCCGATGGCGGCGGCCAGCAGGCCGGACACGTTGAGCCATCGGCCGAACCGGGGCACCGCACGGCCGGCGAACACCGCGGACACGGCGCTGCCGAGCGCGAACGGGGTGACGGCCAGACCGGAGCGCAGCGGCGAATACCCCAGGCCGTCCTGGAAGAACAGGGCCAGCACGACCCAGATGCCGGTGAACCCGGTGAAGTAGACCAGTGCGATGGCCGAACCGGTGGGGAAGCCGGCGGTCCGGGCCAGCCGTGGGTCGAGCAGCGGGGCGCGGCCTCGGCCGGCCGTGCGCACCTCCCACCAGGCGAACGTGGTGAGCAGCAGCGCGGCCGGAACGAACAGCCACCACAGCCAGCTCGCGCCACCCGACTCGTTGGACACCACCGGCAGGAGCAGGCCGAGCACGCCCGCACCGAGCAGCAGCGACCCCATGAGGTCGAGGTGTGTGTCGCGGGCACCGGCTGCGCTCCTGGCCGGCACCAGCCGGGTGGCGAGCACCAGGGCCGCCAGGCCGATCGGCACGTTGACGTAGAAGACCCAGCGCCAACCGTCCGGGCTGCCGGCCAGGCTCAGGATCAGGCCGCCGACCACCGGGCCGGTGGCGGTGGACAACCCCACCACGCTGCCGAGTACGCCGAAGGCCCGGGCCCGCTCCGCTCCACGGAACAGGTCCTGGATCAGGCCGATGTTCTGCGGGATGAGCATGCCGCCGGCCACGCCCTGCAGCAGCCGGGCGGCGAGCAGCCACCCGGTCGTCTGTGCCGCGCCGGTCAGTGCGCTGGTGAGCACGAACGCCGACAGGGCGATCAGGAACATGCGGCGTCGGCCGAGCGTGTCGCCGAGCCGGCCGGCCGGCACCAGCGCCAGGCCGAACGTCAGCGCGTATCCGGACACCACCCACTGCACCGTTCCGGCGGAGACGCCGAACTCGCGTTCGATGGACGGCAGGGCGACGTTCACGATGCTGACGTCGAGCAGCACCATGAAGGCGCCCACCAGGCTCACCGTCAGGGCCCGCCAGCGCCGGGGGTCGGCGCCGGCAGCGAGTGCGGCGTTCGTCATGACCGAGTCCTTCCGGCGGGTGGCTTCAGGGCGTCAGGCGGCCGTCCGCCGGCCCCCCGTCATCTCCTCGAGCACCTGGAAGAGGGCGGCGAGGTCGCGCCGCTCGTAGCCGAGGACGCGGGCGAGCCCGAGGACCTCGTCGGCGCGGTCGGCCGTGGGCAGCGGGACGCCGAGACCTTCGGCCACGTCGCGTGCCAGTTCGACGTCCTTCTGCACGAGTGCCAGCGTGAACCACGCCTCGTCGGGGAGATCGAAGACGAGGGGGGCGCGCGCCTTGAGCATCGGCGAGCCGATCGAGCTGTTCGCCATGACCTCGAGTGCCAGCTCTCGGTCGATCCCCGACTGTGCAGCGAGCACCAGGCCTTCGGCGAAGGCGAGCATCTGGACGGCGAGGCTGATGTTGATCGCGAGCTTGAGCACGAGCCCTTGCCCGTTCGGCCCGACGTGTGTCGGCGTGCCGAGCTCCCGCAGGACCGGCTCGACGCGACCGTAGGCGTCCGCGTCCCCGCCCACCATGATGCTGAGCGTTCCGGCCCGCACCTGCGGCACGCTGCCCGACACCGGCGCATCGAGCATGGCGGCGCCACTCTTCCGCACGCATCCGGCAAGCTCCCGGCTGGCCGCCGGGCTGACGGTACTCATCTCCAGCCACGCAGTCCCCGCGCGCAGGCCGGTGAGGACGCCCTCAGGGCCGGAGGCCGCCGAGTGCAGCGCGGCGTCGTCGGAAAGCGACGTGACGATGACGTCGGCAACCTCGGCGACCCCGCGCGGGGTGTCGTGCCACTGCAGGCCGTGGGCGATGAGCTCCTCAGCCCGTCGGCGGGTGCGGTTCGTTCCGTGCACGGGGTATCCGGCCGCGAGCAGGCGGGCGGCCATCGCGCCGCCCATGTGGCCCAGGCCGACGACGCCGATCGTGGGTCGGGTGGCTGTCGCCATCATCAGGCCCTCCCCTCGAGCGTGGCCACGTCGCTGTCGTCGAGCCGGAGGTTCGCGGCGCCGAGGAGCGGGCCGACCTGGTCGGGACGTCGGAAACCGACGATGGCCCCGTCGACGGCCGGGTTGCGGAGAGCCCAGGCGATCGCCACCGCGCCCGGAGTGGTGGAGTGGCGGTCGGCGACCGCCCGAAGCCGCTCCACCAGCGCGAGATGGTGCGACAGGCGCGGCTCCTGGAAGCGCGGGTCGTGGGTGCGCCAGTCGTCGTCGGGCAGCTGCGCGATCCGCGACCGCGTCATCGCGCCACTCAGCAGGCCCGAGGCCATGGGGGAGTAGACGATGACGCCGATCGCCTCACGCTCGGCCAAGGGGAGGAGCTCGGCTTCCACGTCGCGGTCGATCAGCGAGTACTGCGGCTGCACGGTCTCGACGGGAGCGATCTGCTGGGCCCGCCGCAGTTGCTCGACGCTGAAGTTCGAGACGCCGATGTGGCGGACGAGGCCCTGTTCCTCGAGCTCCGCGACGGCCGACCAGCCCTCCTCGATGTCCTCGTCCGGGATCGGCCAGTGGATCTGGTCGAGGTCGATGGCGTCCAGGCCCAGCCTCCGCAGGCTCGCCTCCGCCTCACGCAGGATCGAGTCGCGCTTCAGGTTGTGCACGATGGTCCGCCCGGGCCCCTCGATCAGCGACGCCTTCGTGAACACGTAGGGGCGCTGATCGCCGGGAAGTCCGGCCAGGGCGCGGCCGACCACCTGTTCGGAGTGCCCGAACCCGTAGGCGGCTGCTGTGTCGATCCAGTTGACGCCCAGCTCCAGGGCGCGGTGGATGGTTGCGACCGAGTCGTCGTCGGCCTGGGGCCCCCAGCCCATCTCCCAGCCGCCGCCGCCGATCGCCCAGGCACCGAGACCGACGCGGGTGATGTCGAGGCCGGTCTTCCCGAGCAGGGTGGTCTCCAACGGTGTCTCCGTCATGTTGCTCCTTGTCGATGGTGGGTCCGGTGCGACGCCGGCGGCCGAGTCAGCCGACGGCGGTGCCGAAGAGATGGCCGATGCCGTAGGTCAGGGCAAGTCCCAGTGCGCCGCCCACGACCACGCGGCGGACGGCCCGGGCCGGGCTGCTCCCGCCGAGCCGTGCACTGACGGTGCCGGTGACGGCCAGGGCGACGAGGACGGCGGCTCCGCAGACCGGTACGCGCCAGGCATCCGGTGGTAGGAGGATCGCGACGAGCGGGAGCAGCGCGCCGAGGGTGAACGACAAGGCCGAGGCGCCGGCGGCCTGTGCAGGGCTGGCCAGGTCGTCCGGGTCGATGCCCAGCTCGGCGTCGAGGTGGGCGGTGAGGGCGTCGCGTTCGGTCAGCTCTTCCGCGACCTGGCGGGCAGTGGCCGGGCTCAGGCCCCTCGCCGCGTAGAGGGCGGTCAGTTCGTCGAGCTCGTCCTCGGGGGAGTCGGCCAGCTCCTGCTTCTCCTGGGCCATCTGGGCCGTCTCGCTGTCCCGTTGGCTGCTCACCGACACGTACTCGCCCAGCGCCATCGAGACCGCTCCTGCCACCAGGCCGGCGACGCCGGCGGTGAAGACGGCAGCGCGGGCCGCCGAGGCACCGGCCACCCCGACGACGATCCCGGCGACCGAGACGATGCCGTCGTTGGCGCCGAGCACGCCGGCCCGCAGCCAGTTCAGCCGCCCGGCGGTCCCGGTGGTGTGTGGCTCACCGTCGTGGGTCGGTAGCGGGCTTCCGGTCTCCGTGGGGGCTATCCGGGCGCGGGTGCCCGCAGGGACCGCCGTCACGGGTGCCTGCGGGGCGGAACTCATCGCGCTCACCTCCTCGGAGACACGGTCGGGGTGCCGTCGGCTGGTCATGCCCCAGCCTCGCCGTCGGCGGCATCCGCCGTCGTCGGCGTCACCAGCACATCCGGATACCGGCCAGCCGGAGGCCGCACCTACTGGCCTGCGGGAGGGCGCAGGCGCAGGAGCGGCCCAGGGGAGGCGATCGGATCAGTGGCTGTCGAGGAAGGTGAGCACGGCGAGGACACGGCGGTGGTCGTCGGAGGTCTCGGCGATGCGCAGCTTCATCAGGATGCTGCGCACGTGCTTCTCGACCGTGCCCTCGGTCACCCACAGCTGATGGGCGATGCCGGCGTTGGACCGACCCTCGGCCATGAGGGCGAGCACCTCTCGTTCCCGCTGCGAGAGAACCTGCAACGGGTCCTTGACCCGGCGGGCGGCGAGCAGTTCCTGTACGAGGGCGGGATCGACGACCGCGGCCCCCTTGACGATCCGGTCCAGGGTGGCCAGGAAGTCGTCGACGTCGCTGACCCGGTCCTTGAGCAGGTAGCCGCTGCGCTGCCCGCTGGCGAGCAGTTCGGTGGCCTGCTCCACCTCCACGTGCGCGGACAGGACCAGGATCGCAGTCTCCGGCAGCTCCTCGCGGATCACCCGGGCGGCATCGAGTCCTTCGGTGGTGTGAGTGGGTGGCATCCGGATGTCCACGATCACGAGATCGGGCCGGTGCTGCCGCACCAGCGCGAGCAGCTCGGCCGGCTCACCGCACTGGCCGACGACGTCGAACCCGGAGCCGGCCAGGAGACTCCCCAGGCCCTCGCGCAGCAGGACGTCATCGTCGGCCACCACCACCCGGGCGCGGTCACCAGCCACGGGATCGAGTACCGGGCGCGGCGCCTGTGCTGCCCAGCCCTCAGACGGTGAAGGTCTGCCGCCTGCCGTCCGTCGTTCCCACGAGCCGCCCACTGCGCCCTCCCTGCGGGAGATGCCGGATGTCGCCCAGGGACCCTGACCGCGCCGGCCGAGGACTCTTCGGACGGCCCTCGGCCGGGCCCGCCGTCAACGTCGTCCGGCGGGACACCCCTGTCATCGCCGTCAGCGGTAATCCGGGATGGCCGCTACCCAGGGTCCTCTTCTACCGGCCATCCGGAAGGGGCCGTGACGCCCCTCGCGCCGATCCGGGCCGCTGAGGTGGTCGAGGGGGGCGCCGCAGGAATCGGGAAGTCCCGCCAGCCGTACCTGTGGATCCCGGCTGGCGGCGATGCCCGGAACCGTCGCCGCGGCGCAGGCTGGTGTGAGGCCGATCCGGCGCTCTCAGGAGGACAGACCGATGGCATCGTCACCGCCGCTCGATACGGAGTTCGACTCGCGTAGGGACCAGCAGGTGATCGTCCGCGAGTGGCGGGCGGAGCAGCTGCGCCGGATCGGTGTCCCGCCGGCGCACGCCGCGTTGTTCGCCGATCTCGTCGACTGGCACACGATCGCGGACCTGGTGGCCCGTGGGTGCCCGCCCACGCTGGCGTTGAAGATCGTCCGCTGAGGACCTCGTGGCGGGGCGACGACGCATGGCGCACCGGTCAACCTCCGACCCGCAGCCCGGATGCGGGACCACGACGTCAGAGATGGCGGCTAGCTGGAATGGCCTCCTGCCGCCGCGCTCCTACCCTGATCCGGTGGCCTTGCGCTGCTTGATCGTCGACGACAACTCCGGTTTCCTCCAGGCTGCTCGAGCGCTGCTCGAGCAGGATGGCCTCCAGGTTGTCGGGGTCGCCTCGACGGGTGCCGAGGCCGTCCGGTGCCTGGCCGACCTGCATCCCGACGTGACGCTCATCGACATCGACCTCGGCGGGGACAGTGGCTTCGAGTTGGCGCGGCGACTGTTCGACGACCCGTTCGTCGACCCCGGGCAGCTGATTCTGATCTCCGCCCACGCCGAGGACGATTTCGCTGAGCTGATCGAAGCGAGTCCGGCAGTCGGGTTCCTGGTGAAGCCGGCCTTGTCGGCCACCGCCATCGAGAGGCTCCTCCGACCGCCGGGCGACCCTCGTGACCGAACGGGTGAGACGGTCGCACGCTGAACCGTCCTGCGGCCTGCTGCTGGACCCGAGGTCATCGCGCGGATCGTGACAGCGACCACGCTCCGGGAGGAAGCCGCCGACCTCGGCGTTCCCCTCGCCGCCTGACCTGACTGTGGGGGAGCCGCGCAGCGCGGTCGTTGCCGCTGACTCCCACTCCTCAGATTCCTGCGGCTGCTGCCGCATTCAGCGCGACACCGGGCTGCGGGTCGAGGGCGAACAGTTCGCGCAGGGCCTCCGCGTAGCTGCTCCCCGCCGGACCCTCCGCGAGCTGCTTGACCCGCACCGTCGGGGTGTGCAGCAACGTGTCCACCACCCGGTGCACCGTCCGCGAGAGCTCAGCACGAACCTCGGGGGCCAGCCCCGGCAGTCGCGCACCGAGCCGGAGCAGCTCGGCGTCGACGACCTCCGATGCGTGCCGCCGCAGCGCGGTCACCGTCGGCGTGACCTCCGCGGACCGTTGCGCGGCCAGGTAGCGGCGCACCTGCGTGGCGACCAGCGTGCGTGCCGACTCGACGCTGGTGCCGGCCTCGGCGTGGCGCAGGCGATCGGCCAGGTCCTCGAGGTCGACGAGGGTGACGCCGGGCAGCTCACGCACCGCGGGCTCGACGTCGCGGGGCAGCGCCAGGTCGCAGATCACCAGGGGTCGGGGGACGGCGGCGACCATCGACGTCGTCACCACCGTGTCGAGCGCTCCGGTGCACGTGATCACGATGTCGGCCGTCCTGAGCTCGGCCGGTACCGCGTCCACTCCGACCGCACGCGCCGGCGTGCCCGCGGCGGCCACGGTTCCG
>JAOPUQ010000080.1 GCA_025963425.1 Modestobacter sp.
GGGCTGCCCGCCGACGCCCGCGACTACGGCACCGGCGCGCAGATCCTGGTCGACCTGGGCGTGCGCACCATGCGGCTGCTGACCAACAACCCGGCCAAGCGCGCCGGGCTGGAGGGCTACGGTCTGAAGATCACCGGCAGGGTCTCCCTGCCCACCCACGTCACCGCCGAGAACGTCGGCTACCTGCGCACCAAGCGCGATCGGATGGGACACCTGTTGGAGATCATCGAGCCGGACGGCGCCGTCGCCGTCCCGCCCAACGACATCCCCGTGCGCCACGACGAGCAGCCGGTATGAGCGGGCGCGCGGGCCCGGCCCGGGACACTGCAGCGTCACGAATCCGATCGACGAGCTGGGGGCACCTCCCGCTCGCGGGGGACAGCGAGGAGAACTCATGAGCGGGGGAGGGGCGCCGCACCAGGAGCCGGTGGAGGCCTCGGGACTGACCCTGGGCATCGTGGCCGCCAGCTGGCACGCCGACATCACCGACTCGCTGCTGGCCCGCGCGGTCGCCTGCGCCGAGGCCTCGGGCGTGCAGTCGCCGACCGTCGTCCGGGTGCCCGGCGCCATCGAGCTGCCGGTCGTGGCCCAGGCGCTGGCCGAGACCCACGACGCGGTCGTCGCCCTCGGCGTCGTCGTCCGCGGCGGCACGCCGCACTTCGAGTACGTCTGCGACTCGGTCACCGCCGGCCTGACCCGGGTCTCGCTGGACGCCGGCACCCCGGTCGGCAACGGCGTCCTCACCACCGAGGGCGAGCAGCAGGCACGCGACCGCGCCGGCATGGACGACTCGGCCGAGGACAAGGGCTGGGAGGCCACGGCCGCGGCGCTGGCCACGGCGCTGGTGCTGCGCCAGCTGCGCGCGCCGCGGGGCACCACCGGCTTCACCGCCGCCGCCGACGCCCGGGAGCTCGGCGCGTGAAGACGTTCGACCAGCTGTTCGCCGAGCTGACCGAGAAGGTGGCCGCCGGCGACCCGGCGTCCGGGACGGTCACCGCCGTCCGGGACGGGGTGCACGCCGCGGGCAAGAAGGTGGTCGAAGAGGCAGCGGAGTCCTGGATGGCCGCCGAGCACGAGGGCGAGGACCGCACCGCCGAGGAGATCAGCCAGCTGCTGTACCGGGTCCAGGTGCTCATGCTGGCCCGGGGGCTGCGTCTCCAGGACGTCTACGCTCACCTCTGACGGCTCGCCAGGTTGCCTCCTGCGACGCCGCCCAGCCCCATCCCCCGACCGACTGTCGTCGGTCGACCCGCTCCACCCGAAGACACCCGAGGAGTTGCCCAGTGCTGCGCGTCGCCGTCCCGAACAAGGGCGTCCTGAGCGAGCCGGCCGCCGCCATGCTCGCCGAGAGCGGCTACCGGCAGCGCCGCAGCACCAAGGACCTCGCGGTCTACGACCCCGACAGCGACACCGAGTTCTTCTACCTGCGCCCGCGGGACATCGCCGTCTACGTCGCCGCCGGCACGCTGGACGTCGGGATCACCGGCCGGGACATGCTCCTGGAGACCACGCCGAACGACGGCGAGGGTCCGGCGGCCGCCGAGGTCATGCAGCTGGGCTTCGGCCGGTCCTCCTTCCGCTTCGCCAGCCCGGTCGGCTCGCCCATCGAGGGGCTCGAGCAGCTGGCCGGCACCCGGATCGCCACCGCCTACCCGGGGCTCCTGCAGCGCTACCTGGACGACGCCGGCATCAAGGCCAGCGTGGTCAAGCTCGACGGTGCGGTGGAGACCGCCTGCCGGCTGGGCGTGGCCGACGCCGTGTGCGATGTCGTGGAGACCGGGACGACGCTGCGGGCGGCCGGACTGCGGATCATCGGTGAGCCGGTGCTGAGCAGCGAGGCGATCCTGGTCCGCCGGGCCGGCGCCGAGGAGGACCCGGCCGTCGCGCAGCTGCGCCGGCGCCTGCGGGGGGTGCTGGTGGCCCGGCGGTACGTGCTGCTGGACTACGACTGCCCGAACGAGCTGCTGCAGCGGGCGACGGCGATCACCCCGGGTCTCGAGGGCCCGACGATCAGCCCGCTGCACACCGAGGGCTGGTCCGCGGTCCGGGCGATGGTCCGTCAGGACCAGACCAACCGGCTGATGGACGAGCTCTGGGACCTCGGTGCCCGCGCAATTCTCGTGACGAGCATCCACGCCTGCCGCATCTGAACAGGGCAGGGTGTGGTCCATGCGCCCGTTCCCGCGCCGCAACCGCGCCGCCCGCGCCTCGCTGACCCTGCTCCTCGCCGTGCCGCTCGTCCTGCTGGCCGGCTGCACCTCCGGTGCCGGCGGCGGCGGCTCGGCGGACGGCTCGTCCTCCGCCGCGGCGTCCACCTCGTCGGCGGCGTCGACGTCCTCGGACCCGGCCGCCGGGGGCGGCACCGGCCGGGCCGACAACGACCTGCAGGTCGAGCTGGACCGCGGCGACGGCAGCCCGGTCGAGCAGTACCGGTTGACCTGCGTGGACGTCGTCGAGGGCTCGCTCCCGGACGCCGAGGCCGCCTGCGCGCACCTCCAGGGACTGGCCGACCCGTTCGCCCCGCTGGCCGCGGACCTCATGTGCGCCGAGGTCTACGGCGGACCGCAGACCGCGCGCGTCACCGGCCGGTGGCACGGCAGCGCGGTGGACCTGCAGCTGTCCCGGACCGATGCCTGCCGCACCGCCCAGTGGGACTCCCTCGGCGCGCTGCTGCCCGGCCCGGTCGGCTGAGGCGCCGCGCCCGAGCCGACTCCCTGCCCGGCGTCAGCGCGGGCGGGTGGTCCGGTCGACCAGGTCGATGGCGGTGCACAGCCCCAGGGCCATGGCACGCCCGCTGGTGGAGCCGGTGCCCAGCAGCGCGTCGATCGCCGGGGCGAGCGCGCCGTCGCCGACCAGCCCGCGCAGCACGGCGGCGAACTCGCCGCTGACCCGCCCGGCGGCCGCATGACGGAGCAGGGCCCGGGACAGCTCGGTGGTGCGCCCGGCGGCCAGTGAGGTCACGCCGAACCCGAACCGCTCCGCGGCCGGGTGGCCCAGCAGTACGAGGCCGGCGGTGGTGCCGGCCAGCACGTCGTCCCCGGCGGGGGTGAGCCCGGGGCCCAGGCCGATCAGTCGGGTGGCGGTGCGCAGCGCCGCGTCCAGATCGGCCCGGCGGACGGCGCCGCGCAGCGCGGCCAGCGGACCACTGGGCCCACTGGGCAGGCCGGGCAGGGAGAACGCGCTGTGCGGCACCCCCTCGCCGTAGACGGCCGCCCGCAGCTGACGGACGCCCTCGGGCAGCAGGGCCGGGCGCGCGGTGGGCAGTTTGGGCCGCGGGTCCCACCAGGCCGCCGCGCTCACGGTCAGGTCGCCCACGGTGACCCGGCCGCCACCGACCAGGGCCCGCGCGCCGCTGGGCACCGACACCAGCGGGCGGCCGTTGGCCGGGCGGAAGAGCACGCAGCCCAGTGGCAGCCGGGCGGCGTCGGAGGTGAGCACGCCGACGACGTCGGTGCCGTGTGGGGTCTGCACGGTGAGGTAGACGGCGGCGGGCACCGACAGCAGTACCCGGGCCTCGCGCACCGGCCCGCGCAGCAGGTCGGCCACCCCGGTGCTGGTCTGGGTCGGAACGGCACCGGCCGCGCCCCGGACGCCGGGTGTGCCACCCGCGGTCGCGGGAGGACCGGACAGGGAGATCGTGGGTACACCGGCCCGGGCAGCGCGCCCCTGACGGGCGACCTCCTGGTCGGCCCTGCCCTGTCCGCCGGTGCTCTCGTCGATGGTGCGCATGCGGGCCTCCACTTACCATCCGACCGGACACAGCGCCGGACTTCGAACCTAGATGGCGCGTCGTCTGCGTCTGTATGGCGATTCTCGCCAACGCTGGCTTCTCCCGTCCAGGGACGTCTGACAGAATCGTGGCGACGATGTCCCAGCCGGGGCACTTGGGGGAACGTAGAGTGACTGAGCGTGAGGCGTCCGTGAGCATCGCTCCACAACGCGACCGGGTTGCTACGCACAGTCCGGTACCTGCATCGGCCGAGCCGGTGCTGTCGCAGGTCCCGCCCGCCGACCGCAGCGCGCTGCAGGACAGCATGGGCCTGGCCGTGGAGCAGGTGCTCGCCCTGCCCGGGCTGGTGGGCACGGTGGTCGTCGGCGGGGCCAGCGGCAGCCGGCGCGTCGTCCGGCACGTGGTCGTCGACGACCCGGTCGACCCGCTGTCCGGCGCCGGTCCCGACGTCCTGGTCGTGCTGGGCAGCCAGCTTCCGGCTGCCGACGCGGCACACTCGCGTGCGCTGGTGGAGCGGTTGCACCGCGGCGGCAGCGCGGCGCTGGCCTACCGGGCCCGGCCCGGACAGGAGCCCGCCGACCTGCCCCCCGACCTCCCCATGGAGGTCCTCGCCGAGGCCGACCGGCGTGGGTTCCCGGTGATCGCGCTGCCCTCGACCGCCCGGCTGGACGAGGTGGTCGCCGAGGTCCTCGGCGCCATCATCGCCCGGCAGACCCAGGCGCTCAGCCTGGCCAACCGGATGCACAACCAGTTCATCGACGTGGCGCTGTCCGGCGGTGGGCTGGCCGAGGTGACCGGCCAGGTGTCGACCTTCCTCGACGGCGCCGCCGTGCTGGGCCTGGGCCCCGACCGGGAGGTCGCCACCAGCGCGGGGCCACCGGCCGACGTCGAGGAGATCCGCGACTGGCTGTGGCTGCTCGATGCCGCCGCCGACGACGCGTTCGCCGACCTCACCCCCTCCCGCCGGCTGTCGGGCAACCGGGCCGACCAGAGCGTCGTCACGCCGGCCGAGGTGCTGGCCGACGCCGACCTGTCCCCGGCGGACGGCATCCTGCTGGTGCCCGGCCACCACGAGCTGCCCGGCGGCCGGGGCGAGTACGCCGTCGCCCCCGTCATGGCCGGCGACCAGCGGCACGGCTGGCTGGTGGCGGTCAACCGGCACGGCCCGATGCTGGTCGGCGCCGGGGTCGTGCTCGAGCAGGCGGCGGTCATCGCCGCACTGTCGGAGATCCGCCACCAGGCGGTGCACTCGGTCGAGCTCCGCTTCCAGGGGGACCTGGTCCGCCGCCTCGTCGGGGGCTCGGTGCGGCACACCGAACGGGTCCTGGCCTACACCCGGTCCTTCGGGTGGCGGCTCGACGGGCCGGTCGTCGTCCTGGTCACCGCCACCGAGACCATCGACTCCGGCGGCGACCCGACCCGCGCGCTCGACGTCCTCGACCGGCTCGCCGACGGCTGGCGCGCCGCGGTCGAGAGCGAGGTCTCCGGTGCCGCGGTCGCGGGGCTGGCCACCGAGATCGTCACCGTGCTGCCGCTGGACGGCCGGACGCCGGAGGAGCTCTCCGCCCTGGTCGCCGCCGTCACCGCGCGGGTCAACGGGCGGCTGCGCCGGGTGGGCCGGCTGCTGGGCACCGGCATCGGCCGCCCGGCCGAGTCGCTGTCGGCGCTCGCCGAGGCCTATCAGCAGGCGCAGCGTGCGCTGGTCGTCGGCCAGGAGATCCACGGCGGGCACGCGGTCACCCACTTCGACCAGCTGGGTGTCTTCCGGCTGCTGTCGCTGATCCCCGACAGCTACGAGCTGCGCTCCTACGTCGACGAGGTGCTCGGCCCGCTGGCCGACTCCGGCGACGCGGACTCCACCGACCTGCGCGACACCCTGCGGGTGCTGCTGGAGACCAACCTCAACGTCGCGGAGTCAGCCCGCCGGCTGCACTTCCACTACAACACGATGCGGTACCGGATCGGGAAGCTGGAGCGGCTGCTGGGGCCCTTCACCACCGACCCGACGCTGCGGCTGAACCTGCTGCTGGCCCTGCACGCCGCCCGCATGCGCGGGCTGGACCAGTCGCACCGGCCGCCGCTGGAGCACGTCCCCGCCCCCCTCGTCGACGACGGTCTCGAGCAGTTGGCCTGACCGGCTCGCAGCGGGTCGGGCATCGCCCCCCCCCGGGCGCACAGCGAGGGGAACGTGACCCCGCTACTCCGACGTCGTCCGCGGTGCGGGCGCGCGCCATCTGACCATCGGCTGACCGGCTTCCGCCCTGCCCGTCCGCTGAGCCCTCGTGCGTGCCCCGGCGCACACCGGGGCACAGGGCGCGGAGGGGCCGAACCGCTCGACCCCGTCGAGGAGGAACGTATGAGCGAGAGCGCACGCCCGCTGGACGGCACGGTGGCCCTGGTGACCGGAGCGTCCTCCGGCATCGGTGAGGCGACCGCGATCGCGCTGGCCGAGGCCGGTGCCGCGGTGGCCATCGGCGCCCGGCGCAGGGACCGGCTCGATGCGCTGGGCACGAAGCTGCGCGACGGCGGTGCCCGGGTGCTGCAGCTGGACCTCGACGTCACCGACGAACAGGCGTGCGCGGCCGCGGTCGCGCGGACCCGGCAGGAGCTGGGCGGGCTCGACGTCCTGGTCAACAACGCCGGGGTGATGCTGCTGGGCACGATCGTCGGCGCGGACACCGAGGACTGGCGGCGGATGCTGCACACCAACGTGCTCGGGCTGATGTACATGACCGCCGCGGCCATCGAGGGCATGGTCGAGCAGGGGTCCGGCGACGTCGTGAACATCTCCAGCGTCGCCGGGCGCACCGCCCGCAAGGGCGCCGGCGTCTACAACGCCAGCAAGTGGGCGGTGAACGCCTTCAGCGAGTCGCTGCGCCAGGAGGTCACCGGGCGCGGGGTGCGGATCGGGCTGGTCGAGCCCGGAGCGGTGGCCACCGAGCTGTCCAGCCACATCACCCAGCCCGCGGCGAAGCAGGCGTCCCAGGAGAGTGCCGCGAGCATGCGCACGCTGCAGGCGGCCGACGTCGCCCGGGCGGTGCTCTACGTGGTCACCCAGCCCCGGCACGTGGCGGTCAACGAGGTGCTGGTGCGGCCCACCGACCAGGAGCGCTGACCGGACACGTCCGGGCCCGCACCGCGTCGTGCCTGCCGTTCCCCGCAGGAGGACGGCCAGCACGGGTGCCCTGTCCGGAAACCGCCGGAAACCGTGGGTGGGTGCGCCTACGGTTCCCGGCGTGCACATCTCCCCGTCCCCCAGCCGCAGCGGTCTGGCTGGTCCGGCCGTCGTCTTCTCCGTGCTGGCCTGGGCGTCGGCGTTCATCGGTATCCGCGCGGTGGCCGAGGACCTCTCACCCGGCGCCCTGTCCCTCGGCCGGCTGGTCGTGGGCACCGCCGTGCTCGGCCTGCTGTCGGCCGGGCGCGGCTGGGTCCGGCCGACGGCGGGGGAGTGGCGCCGGCTCGTGGTGTGCGGCGTCAGCTGGTTCGGGGTCTACAACCTGGCGCTCAACGCCGCCGAGCAGCTCCTGGACGCCGGCACGACCGCGATGCTGGTCAACCTCGGTCCGGTGCTGATCGCCGTCCTCGCCGGGCTGCTGCTGGGCGAGGGGTTCCCGCGCTGGCTGGTGGTCGGGATGGGCGTCTCCTTCGGCGGGGCCGTGCTGATCGGCGTGGCCACCCGCAGCGCCGGCGCGGACCTGCTGGGCGTCGGGCTGGCCCTGGTGGCGGCGGTGACCTACGCGGCCGGGGTGGTCGCGCAGAAGCCGCTGCTGCGCCGGCTGCCGGCGCTGCAGGTGACCCTGATCGCCTGCGCCATCGGCGCCCTGTGCTGCCTGCCGTGGGCCGGGGCCCTGGCCGGTGAGCTCACCCGGGCGCCGGCCTCCTCGATCGCCGGCATGGTCTACCTCGGCGTGGTGCCCACTGCGCTGGCCTTCAGCACCTGGGCGTACGCCCTGTCGCGCACCGACGCCGGCCGGCTCGGCGTCACCACCTACCTGGTGCCGCCGCTGGTCGTCCTGGCCGGCTGGCTGCTGCTGGACGAGGTGCCACCGGCCCTGGGCGTCGTCGGCGGGGTGGTCTGCCTGGTCGGCGTCGCGATCTCCCGCCGCCGGGACCGGCCGCGGGACCCGGCGCCGGTGCCGGTACCGGTCCAGCAGGAGGCCGGCCCGGCGGCCTGAGGGCCCGGGTGCGGTCCTCCTCAGTCGCGCCGGCGGCGCGGGGCCCAGGGGTCCTCAGGGTCGAAATCGTCGTCGTCGGCCTCGGCGTCCGCGGCGTCCGTTGCCCGGGTCGGGGCCGGCGGCTCCTCCCGGCGGCTCGCGGCCGCCTCGAGCGCGGCGTCCCGTTCGGC
>JAOPUQ010000102.1 GCA_025963425.1 Modestobacter sp.
CCGCGGTGACCGACGACCTGGGCGGTCTGGGCCTGTTCGGCGTGGAGTTGTTCGTCCGCGGCGACGACGTGTGGTTCTCCGAGGTGAGCCCGCGCCCGCACGACACCGGCATGGTCACGATGACGACGCAGTGGCAGAACGAGTTCGAGCTGCACGCCCGCGCACTGCTCGGCCTGCCGGTGGACACCTCGCTGCGCAACGCCGGGGCCTCGGCGGTCATCTACGGCGGGGTGGAGGCGGCCGGCATCACCTTCGACGGCGTCGACGAGGCGCTGGCCGTTCCCGGCGTGGACCTGCGGCTGTTCGGCAAGCCGGAGAGCTTCACCCGCCGCCGGATGGGCGTGGCGCTGGCCCGGGTCGAGGGCGACGACATCGAGGCCGCCCGGGCGACGGCCCGCGACGCCGCGGCGAAGGTGCACCCGCGCGCCTGACCCCGCCGACCGCCGTCCACAGCGCAGGGTGGTGTCCACAGCTGCCCGATGGCGCCCCGGATCGGGCGACGCCGCCGACACGATGACGGGGTGGCCCGCCGGCGACCCGCCGGTCCGGGGCCCCGACGAGGAGGACCGTATGGCCGACGACCCGCTCCCGCTGCTGCTCATCGCGGGCGCCCGGATCGCCGGTCAGCCCGGGGTGCTCGCCTCGGAGCTGGACCCGCTGGTCCGCCGGCTCACCCACCTCGACCCCGGCGTCGACAGCGACGGGCATGCCCAGCGGACGCTGGCCGGCGTGCTGCCCTCGCTGTGGGCGGCGGGCTGGCAGCCGGCCGACCTGGTGCACGTGGTCCGGCGGCGCACCAGCCAGCGGGGCGCCCGGCTGATCGGCGCCGTGCTCCGCGGCGACGCGCTCGCCAGCGGTGCCGCCGACCGTGCACCCGGGGCGTGGGCGGCGCAGCTGGACGCGGTGCCCACGTCGGCCACCTCGGTCGCCGACTGGTGGCGCGCCGAGCGGATCGACCCGGCCGACGCCTGGCGGGACGTGCTGCGGGTGATCGGGCAGGTACGCGGCCTCCCGCCGCTGGAGATGCTGCTGCCGCCGCCGGCCGCGTGGTCGGTGGGCCTGCGGGCCGACCTGGATGCCGTGACCGGGGCCGACCCGAAGCTGCTCGGCCGGATCCGGGCGCTGCTGGCCAAGGCCGAGTCGACCGACTTCGAGGAGGAGGCCGACGCGCTGACGGCGAAGGCGCAGTCGTTGATGGCGCGGCACGCGATCGACGCGGCCGTGCTGGCGCAGCGCCCGGGGGCGGCCCGGTCGGCGGTCACCGCGCGGCGGCTGCACCTGGAGGACCCCCACGTCGACGCGAAGGCGGCGGTGGTGCAGGCCGTCGGGTCGGCGAGCGGGGTCCGCGTCGTCCTGGTGCCGGCACTGGGCATGGCCACCCTCGTCGGGCAGGCCGACGACCTCGACGTGGTGGAGCTGCTGGTCACCTCACTGTTGCTGCAGGCCAGCCGGGCGATGACCGCCGCCACCCGCGGCGGTGGCTCACGCGCGCGGTCCACGGCCTACCGCCGCGGCTTCCTCTACGCCTTCGCCCAACGGATCGGCGAGCGACTCGCGACCGCCCGCGACGAGGCGACCGCCGACGCCACGGCGGCCTACGGCAGCGCGCTGCTGCCGGTGCTCGCCGAGCGCGAGCGCGCCGTCGACCGCGCGGTCAGTGAGCTGTTCCCGCGGCTGGCGCAGCGCTCCGGCCGCGTGGTGGACGCAGCGGGCTGGCACGCCGGCCGGCTGGCGGCCGACGACGCGGACCTGGGCACGGGGCGGCACCGCACCCTGCCCGCGGGCCGGGGCTGACGCCCGGTTCAGAGCAGGGCGTCGAGAACGGGGCCGACCTCCCGCAGAAGCGCTGCCTGCAGCATCTGGTCGACGGCGGTGGAGTGCCACCCCGCCACGAAAAGCAACTGCGCCGCCGAGTGCTCGTCCAGTGACGCCGTCACCGCGACGAGCCCCGCTCGTGCCACTGCCCTGCACGCCATGGTCTCCATGACCGGCCCCTCTCATCCGTGTCCTGGAGTGGTCGACAGGTCAGCGGGAGAACTGGAGCCCATTGCGCCGAGAACCACTCGTTCGGGCATGCCCGGAGCGGCCGCCCGGAGCTCACGACGAGGCGCGGCGCCCCGGCTCGGCCAGCAGGTCGCCGGCACCGGGCAGCATCGTCTCGTTCCGGAAGAACGCCGGTGCGACGGCGTTCCAGGCCGCCATCAGCGCCACCCCCAGCAGCAGCGCGCCGACGCCGACGGCGAAGACCCCGCCCACTCCGAAGAACACCGTCTCGCCGTACTCGGGGTCGGCGTACTCGACGCAGGCCAGCACGAAGACCAGCAGCATGAACAGCCCGCCGAGCAGCGGCAGCACGACGCGCATCAGCACGTCGCGGACCGTGCGCCGGCCGTGCCGGAACTGCCAGGCGCAGGCGAACCCGGTCAGCCCGTAGTAGAAGGCGATCAGCATGCCGGTCGCCACGATCGAGTCCTGCAGCACGTTGTCGCTGACGACGGTGAGCCCCACGTAGAAGGCGATCGAGACGATCCCCATCCACACCGTGGACACCGACGGCGTCAGGTACCGCGGGTGGATCCGGGCGAAGGCCGACGGCAGCGCCCGGTAGGCCCCCATCGACAGCGTGCCGCGGGCGGTGGGCAGGATCGTGGTCTGCGTGCAGGCCGCCGACGACGTCAGCACCGAGAGCACGAGCAGCGCCTCGAACACCCGGCCGAACACGCCGTCGCCGAACACCGTCGCCCCGAGGGCGGCGAACACGTCCTCGGCGTTGGCCTCGTTCCCCAGCCCGATCCCCTCCGCACCGACCCCGGCGAAGGCCACGGTCGCCACCGACACCACCACGTAGATGCCCACCAGCAGGACCGTGGAGACGATCGCGGCACGCCCCGGCGCACGAGCCGGGTCCTTGGTCTCCTCGTTGACCGCCAGCGCGGAGTCCCAGCCCCAGTAGATGAAGATCGCCAGCAGCACGGCCTCGGTGACCGAAGGCCAGTCCAGCCCCGAGGGCCACAGCCAGGACAGCGACGGGGTCAGCGATCCGGCCGGCGCGCCCCCGCCGTAGACCTTGACCAGCGCGTACAGCGCGAAGGCCACCAGGACGACGACCTCGATGACCAGCAGCACGTTCTGCAGACGCGCGGTCGGCTCGATCCCGCGGTAGCAGATCCAGGTCATCACCGCGATCCACGCGACCCCGGCCAGCGTCGTCCAGAAGGCGCTGTCGGCCAGGCCGTCCAGCCCGACCAGCCGGTAGCCGTAGGAGCCGGCGACCTGGGCGAGGTTGGCCATCACGATGACGTCGGCGGCGATGATCCCCCAGCCGCCCATCCACCCCGTCCGCGGACCGAAGGCCCGCGCGGCCCAGGTGAACGTGGTGCCGCAGTCGGGCTCGCGCTTGTTCAGCTCCGCATAGGCCACTGCGATCAGCCACATCGGGATGAAGGCCAGCAGCATGATCGCCGGCGCCTTGACGCCCACGGCGATGACGACGAAGCCCAGCGTGGCGGCGAGGGCGTAGGCCGGGGCGGTCGAGGAGACGCCCAGCACGATGGAGGACAGCAGCCCGATCGCGCCGGGCTTGAGGCCCTTGTCGACAGCGGCACCCTCGGGCGGCAGCGTCACGCCGGACGCCGGGGACGAGGTGGTCATGCGGCGACGGCCGGGCTCACGGTCACCGCACGGTTATCGCACAACGCACTCCGAGGGCGTCACCGGGGGTCAGACGTGCGGCTGGCCCGTCGAGGCGCTCGTCCCGCCGTCCACCGGCAGGACCACGCCCGTCACGTAGCGGGCGGCCGCGCTGGCCAGGAAGAGCACCACCGGAGCGACGTCCTCGGGCTGGCCGGGGCGTCCCAGCGGGATGCGGTTGACGAAGGGGGCCAGCGACTCGCCGTCCCGGCCGACGCCCTCGGTCAGCTCGGTCAGCGTGAACGACGGGGCGACGGCGTTGAGCCGCACCCCCTGAGCACCCCAGTCCAGCGCCAGCGACCGGACGAAGTTGCTGACCGCGGCCTTGGTGGCGTTGTAGGCGGCCTGCCCCCAGTCACCGCGCTCGCCGGAGACCGAGGAGACGGCGACCAGGTTGCCGCCGGAGGATGCCAGGTGCGGCAGCGCGGCCTTGACCAGGTGGAAGAAGGCATCGATGTTGGTGGCGCGCAGCCGCTCCCACGCATCCTCGGCCAGGTCGGTGACCGGGCCGGTCTCGTACCCGGCGGCGTTGCTCACCACGACGTCCAGCCGGCCGAAGCGCTCGACGACGTCGGCCACCAGCCCGGCCACCTGGGCGCGGTCGGAGACGTCGGCCGGCAGCGCGGCGGTCCGCTCGGCCGGGTGGCCCTCGAGGGCCTGCTCCAGCCGGTCCCGGCGTCGCCCGCTGATCGCCACCGTGGCGCCCGCGTCCAGGAACGCCCGGGTGATCGCCAGCCCGATCCCGCTGCCCCCGCCGGTGATCAGGACGACGGAGCCGGTGAAGTCGAAGGTCGCTGTCCGCACCGTCCGGTCCT
>JAOPUQ010000147.1 GCA_025963425.1 Modestobacter sp.
GCCGCGCTGGACGCCGACCGGGTGCGGACGGCGCTGGCCGCCGCCGGCGTGGAACTCGACATCCTCGAGGTGCACTCGCTGGCCGGCGACCGGACGACCTACCTGCAGCGCCCCGACCTCGGGCGCCGGCTCGCCGAGGGCACCCGGCTGCCGGCCGGCCCGGTCGACCTGGCGCTGGTGCTGGCCGACGGGCTGTCCCCGAGGGCGGTGCACGACCACGCCGCGGGGACCGTCGCAGCGGTGCTGGAGCGGCTGCCCGGGTGGACGGTCGGGCCGCTCGTGCTGGCGCACCAGGCGCGGGTGGCGCTGGGCGACCCGGTCGGCGCGGCGCTGGGAGCGCGGGTGGTCGTCGTCCTGGTGGGGGAGCGGCCGGGGCTGAGCTCGGCGGACAGCCTGGGCCTCTACCTCACCTGGGGGCCGCGGCCGGGCCGGACGGACGCCGAGCGCAACTGCATCTCCAACGTCCGCCCGCCGCACGGGCTCGGGTACGCGCAGGCCGCCGACACCCTCGTCGGCCTGCTGACCGCCGCACGGGAGCTGGGCGCGTCCGGTGTGGTGCTCAAGGACGAGGGGATCGCCCTGCCGCCGGGCGCCGGCTGACCGGTCCGGCAGCCGCACCCCGACCGCGAGCGCAACGTGCCGTGGGGGCCGCTGAGGACACCCGGGGACGACCGTGGTTAGGTGTGCCTCACCTACACCAACGGAGGATGTACGTGACCAGGCGCGCCCACAGCTTCGCCACAGTGATGACCACCTTGACCGTGACCGCCCTGCTCGCCGGCTGCGGTGACTCCGGGGGCTCGGGGACGTCCGCGGAGTCGTCGTCCGATGCCGGGCCGCTCACCCTCTACAACGCCCAGCACGACGACCTGATCACGGCGATGGTCGACGGGTTCACCGCGCAGACCGGCATCGAGGTCGAGATCCGCAGCGGTGACGACGCAGAACTGGCCAACCAGATCGTCGCGGAGGGCAAGGCCTCGCCGGCCGATGTCTTCGTCACCGAGAACAGTCCCTCGATCGACCTGGTGAGCGAGGCCGGCCTCCTGGCGCCCGTCGAGCAGGCGACGCTCGCGCAGGTGCCGAGCCGGTACAGCCCGTCCGACGGCTCCTGGGTCGGCTTCGCCGCCCGGTCGACGGTGCTGGCCTACAACAGCGGGAAGCTGACCGAGGCTCAGCTGCCGGCGTCACTGCTGGACCTGGCCGACCCGGCGTGGAAGGGGCGGTTCGGGATCGCGCCCGGTGGGGCGGACTTCCAGGCGATCGTCAGCGCCGTGCTCGCGCTGCGCGGCGAGGACGCCACCCGGACGTGGCTGGCCGGACTCAAGGCCAATGCCCAGGTGTACCAGGGGAACACTGCGGTGATGACCGCGGTGAACCAGGGCGAGATCGAGGCCGGGGTCATCTACCACTACTACTGGTACAAGGACCGGGCCGAGTCCGGGGACAACAGCGCCGACGTGGAGCTGCACTACTTCGGGAACCAGGACCCGGGGGCCTTCGTCAGCGTCTCCGGTGCCGGCGTGATCGCCTCGTCCGACCAGCCCGACGAGGCCCAGCAGCTGGTCGCCTACCTGACCAGCGCCGACGGCCAGCGGCGCTCGGCCGAGAGCACGGCCCTGGAGTACGCGGTCGGTGACGGTGTCGCGTCGGCCGACGCCCTGCCGCCCCTGGACGGGCTGCAGGCCCCGGAGGTCGACCCGGGCACGCTCAACGGGCCGAAGGTCACCGAGTTGATGCAGGAAGCTGGTCTGCTCTGACCGCCAGCACCACCCCGACCGCAGGACCCGGCGCCCCGGCGCGCCGGGGCCTGCGGTCTTCTGCGCGCTCCGGCAGCAGCAGCCGGCTGCGGCGATCCCCGGTCCTGCTCGCGCTCGCGGTGCTCGTCGCCGCGCTCGCTCTGCTGCCGTTGGGCTACATCGTCGGCTACACCGTGGACGTCGGCTGGAGCGGCGTGCGGGAGCTGGTCCTCCGCCCCCGCGTCGGCGAGCTGTTGTGGAACACCGCGCGCCTGGTCGCGGGCACTGTCGTCTGCTGTGTGGTCCTGGGGCTCGGGGCGGCCTGGCTCGTCGAGCGCTCCGCCGTCCCGGCCCGCCGCGTCTGGCACGTCCTGCTCGTCGCGCCGTTGGCGGTGCCCGCGTTCGTCAACAGCTACGCCTGGATCTCCCTGCTCCCCGGGCTGGACACCTACGGCGGGGCCCTGCTGGTGGTGACGCTGTCCTACTTCCCCTTCGTCTACCTGCCGGTGTCCGCGGCGTTCCGTGGGCTGGACCCGGCCCTGGAGGAGACCGCACGCGGGCTCGGCCTGGGCAGCTGGGCGGTGTTCCGGCGGGTGCAGCTGCCGCAGCTGCGGGTGGCGGTGCTCGGCGGCAGCCTGCTGGTCAGCCTGCACCTGCTCGCCGAGTTCGGGGCGCTGCAGATGCTGCGCTTCCCGACGTTCACCACGGCGATCTACGACCAGTACCGCGCCACGTTCAACGGCCCCGGTGCCACGATGCTCGCCGGGGTGCTGGTCCTCATCTGCCTGCTGCTGTTGCTGGCCGAGCTGCGGCTGCGTGGGCGGGCCGCGTACGCCGGGTCCGGCCGGGGGGCGGCTCGACCGCACCGGGCGGTGCCGCTGGGCGGGCTCACCGTCCCCGCCGTCCTGGGCCTGACGCTGCTCGTCGCACTCGCCGTCCTCGTGCCGCTGGCCAGCCTCACCTACTGGATGGTCACCGGGTCCTCGAGCGCCCTGCCCGTCGGCGAACTGGTAGCCACCACCGGCACCACGCTCGCGCTCGCGGGGGGTGCGGCGGTGGTCACCACGGCGCTGGCGTTCCCCACCGGCTGGCTGGCCGTCCGTGCCCGCGGCCGGCTCGCCACGGTGCTGGAGCGCTGCACCTACCTCGGCAGTGCGGTGCCGGGCATCGTCGTGGCCCTCGCCCTGGTGACGCTGAGCATCCGTGCGACGCCGTGGCTCTACCAGACCGTGCCGGTACTGGTCGCCGCCTACACGATCCTCTTCCTGCCGCGGGCGATCGTGAACGTCCGCTCGGCCGTGGAGCAGTCGCCGCGGCTCTACGACGACGTCGCCGCCGCCCTGGGCTCCTCGGCGCTCGACCGGCTGCGCCGGGTGACGCTGCCGCTGCTCGCCCCCGGCCTCGGTGCCGGCGCCGCCCTGGTCTTCCTGGCCGTCGTCACCGAGCTGACGGCGACCCTCCTGCTCGCCCCCACCGGGACGACGACGCTGGCGACGGCGTTCTGGTCGGCGACCAGCGGTCTGGAGTACGGCGCCGCCGCCCCGTTCGCCGTGCTCATGGTGCTGCTGTCGGCACCGGCTACGGTCCTGCTCTCCCGAGATGCCCGACGAGGTCTGACCACATGAGTTCGCTGACCGTCCAGGACGTGACCAAGTCCTTCGGTGCCACGCCGGTCCTCACCGGCATCGACCTGCACGTGCCGAGCCGGAGCCTGACGGCACTGCTCGGGCCCTCCGGGTGCGGCAAGACGACGCTGCTCCGGCTGATCGCCGGCTTCGAGGACCCCGACACCGGGCGGATCGCCGTCGGCGACCGGACGGTCACCGGGGCCGGGCGCGGGGTGCCCGCCCGCCGGCGGGGGATCGGCTTCGTGCCCCAGGAGGGCGGGCTCTTTCCGCATCTGACCGTGGCCGCCAACGTCGGGTTCGGGCTGCCCCGGCGGGAACGCCGGGACCGTGGCCGGGTGCGGGACCTGCTCGCGCTGGTCGGCCTGGACGCCGCGCTCGCCGAGCGCCATCCGCACCAGCTCTCCGGCGGCCAGCAGCAGCGAGTGGCCCTGGCGCGTGCGCTGGCGCCGCGGCCGTCACTGGTGCTGCTCGACGAGCCGTTCTCCTCCCTGGACGCGGCGCTGCGGGAGGACACCCGTCAGGCCGTCGCCGAGGCGCTGCGCGCCAGCGGGGCCACCGCCGTGCTCGTGACGCACGACCAGGCCGAGGCGCTGTCGATGGCCGACCAGGTGGCGGTCATGCGCGGGGGGCGGCTGGTGCAGTTCGCCGATCCGCAGACGCTCTACCGGCACCCCCTGGACCTCGACATCGCCACCTTCGTCGGTGACTCCGTGGTGCTGGACGCCGACGTCCGCGGCGGGCGGGCGCACTGCGCCCTCGGCGTGCTCCCGCTCGAGCGGCCGGGCCCCGAGGGGGCCATCCGGATCCTGCTGCGGCCCGAGCAGTTGCAGCTGGGCGAACCCACCGGGGCGGCGCCGACCGCACGGGTGCACAGCGTCGACTTCTACGGCCACGACGCGCGCGTGCTGCTCGACCTGCCCTCGGGGCTGCGGGTCACCGCGCGGCTGGACGGCCACGAGTTGCCCGCCGACGGCGCGGAGGTCTCCATCTCGGTGACGGGGGCGGCGCTGGCGTTCCCGGCCGGCCCGGCCGCCGAGGTCGGGCGCCGGGAGCTCACCGGCCCCCGCTGACGCGGGGGCCGGCCGCCGCCGACGCCCACGAGCTCAGACGGTCGCGTACGACCCGGAGCGAAGCTCGTCCAGCATCGAGGGACCCGTCGGCTGCCAGCCCAGCTCGCTGCGGGCCCTGGCGCCGGTCGCCTGCTGATCCAGGTCCAGCGCGGCGGCCAGCGGACCCAGGCGGGCCTCGGTGTCCTGCCGGGAGGAGCCGACCACCCGGCCGTCGCCCCCGGTGCCGCGGCTGGCGGCCTCGCCGATCTCGCGCACCGTCGGGTTCTGGCCGTTCACCCCGAGGTAGTACGAGCCGGGCGCGGCCGAGGCGAGCGCCAGCGCGTACAGCCGGCCCAGGTCGTCGGCCTGCACGGTCGTCCAGTGCTGGTCGCCACTGCCGGGCAGCACCAGTGCGCCGTCGTCGTCCCGTGGCCCGCCGAGCACGACGTTGGGCAGGCCGAGGCCGCGGCCGTAGACGATGCCGGGGGCGATCACGACCGAGCGGACGCCGTCGTCGGCCGCGGCACGCACCCGGGCGTTCAGCGGCACCCGCCAGGCGGTCAGCTGCGGCGGGTCGAACGGGGTGTCCTCGTCGACCGTGCCCGCGCCGTGCACCCAGACGCCGCTGGTGTGCACGTACGGCTTGCCGGAGCCGGCCAGCGCACCGAGAACGGCATCCAGCAGCCCGGCGTCGAGCTCGGCGTCGGTGCCGTCGGCGGCCGCGGCGGTGTGGATGACCCCGTCCGCCGTCGTGGCGGCGGCGGCGAGCACGGCGGTGTCGGTGAGGTCGCCGCGCACGACGGTCGCGCCGGCGGCCTCCAGCGCCCTCGACGAGTCGTCACTGCGGGCGAGCGCGGTGACGGTGTGTCCGTCGGCCAGCAGGGCCGACAGGACCGAGGAACCCACGAGACCGGTGCCACCGGTGAGGAAGACGTCCATGCCCCGGTCAAGTCCCTCCGGCGGCGTCCTCTTCCCGCAGCGGAGGGCCCGGCGCGCCGGGGTCAGCGACGCACGAGCTTGCCCACCGCCATCGCCTTGCTGAGCAGGGCCTCCATCGGGTGGCGCTCCGGTGGCCCCACCGTGACCGGCCAGTCGGGCACCAGGTCCGGATCGGCGCCGATCGTGGTCGCTGCCTCCTCGGTCACGGCGGTGGCCCGGTTGTGCAGCCGGTCGCGTACGTCGTCGGGCGAGTACGCCCGCCGGTGCCGTTCGTGCCGGACCAGAACGGCGCCGGTTGCCGCAACTCCGGCAAGACCGGCGACTCCGAGGAGCTTCCAGGGGCGCATGTCGCCTACGGTATCGGCGTGGCAGACATCACATACCGATCCGGCGCGGCCGATGTCCGGGTCCTGTCGCTGGACGAGGCCGTCGAGTTGACCCGTACCGGCGACATCTGGGTGTTCCGCGGCGCCTCCCTGGCCGACCGGGCGATCCAGACGCTGACCAACGCCCCGGTGAACCACGTGGGCATGGCCGTCGTGATCGACGACCTCCCCCCGCTGCTCTGGCACGCCGAGCTGGGGCACGGCCTGCGCGACGCCTGGTCCGGGCGGCACCAGCGCGGCGTGCAGCTGCACGACCTGCACGACGCCGCCTGCGTGTGGCGCAACCGGTACGGCCAGCGGCCCTGGATGCGGCAGCTGGTCGGCCCCGCCGACGACGGCGGGGTGACCCGGGAGATGGAGGACGCCGTCCTGCGCACCGTCGCCCGGCTGGACGGCAAGCCGTTCCCGACCACCAAGGGGCTGGCCCGTGGCTGGCTGAACGGCCGGCTGCGGCGGCACGCCACCAACGACACCGTCTTCTGCGCGGAGCTGGTCGCCGCGACCTACCTGGAGATGGGGCTGCTGCCGGCCAAGCGGCCGGTCAATTCCTACGACCCGGGCAGCTTCTGGTCCGGCGACCGGCTCGACCTGGTGAACGCGACGCTCGGCCCCGAGGTGGCGGTCGACGTCCCGATCCTCTGAGCGTCGGGCTCAGCCTGCGCCCCCGGCGGCCACATCGGAGGGGTCGGCCCGGCCGCTGACGACGTCGGCGGCCAGGTCGTCCACGGTGCGGCCGGTGGCGTACGCGTGCGCGCGCAGCACGGCCAACGCCTCCGAGGCCGGGAGGTCCAGCGCCAGGCTGGTCAGCCCCATCGCCTCCCAGACCCGCGCCCGGCCCGTGGCGGGCGGGCCGGTGAGCCAGTCCGGCCCCTCTCCGCCGACCTCCGCGGACCAGACCGCGGCCTCGCCGAGGGCCGTGGTGACCAGGTCGCGGACGGTCGAGGCCGCGAAGACGTCGAGCGCCGCGACGGCGGCCGGGTCCCGGAAGTACAGGTCGATGGCGCCCACGCCGGCCAGTCCGCGACGCAGCGGCAGCGAGACGATGCCCCGGTAGGTCGTCTGCCGGACCAGCAGGTCGTGGAAGGCCGGCCAGCGCCGCCGCATGTCGGCCTCGACCACGAACACCGGCTGCTGGGTCCGGTTGGCCTGCAGGCACGGCCCGGCGCCCACGGTGAACTGCAGGCGTTCGGCGTGCTCGGACTCCGGGTCGCTGGCCCCCAGGGGCACGTGCCGGTCCGGGGAGGTGAGCGCACTGACCCCGGCGCCGTCCACCGACAGCACGCCGGCCACGGCGCGGCTCAGCCGGACCGGCAGCAGGGCCGGATCGGCCGCCGGGGCGTCCGGGCGGGGCGGGGCCTCCTGTGCCGACAGTGCGGCCGTGAAGCGCTCGGCCAGAGAAGGCATCCCGCGCGTCATATGTCTGCCATGCCCCCGCGCGTCGGGCTGAACCCCACCCGGCGGCGCGTTGCCCCAGCCGCGTTGCCCCAGCTCAGCTCACCTCGGCCGGCTGCTCCTGTCGTCCCAGCCGCAGGACGCTGTCCTCCGCCCCGGCCAGGTCGGGGTCGTGGGTCACGCAGACCACCAGCCGGCCGGCCAGTGCGCGTCGCAGATCGGTGACCAGTGCCTGGGCGGTCGGCGGGTCCAGGTGGGCGGTGGGCTCGTCGAGCAGCACGACGTCCCGGTCGGCCAGCAGGGCCCGTGCGACGGCCAGCCGCCGGCGCTCCCCACCGGACAACGACGTCCCGCCGGCACCGACCGGGGTGTCCAGCCCGGCCGGCAGTGCGGCCAGCAGGGGGCCCAGCCCGGCCGCCGTCAGTGCCGAGCGCATCGCGGGTTCGCCGGCCGGGCCGGCGAGCTCGCCGCGGGGGCGGGCCAGCGCCAGGTTGGCCCGCAGCGTGGCGTCGAAGACGTGCGCCTCCTGGGGGCACCAGGACATGGCAGCCCGGATGTCGTCCCCGGTCAGCGCCGAGGCCGACACCGGGCGCCGGCCGTCGCCGAGCACGTAGTCCCCGGCCGCGGGCCGCAGCACCGCCATCAGCACGCTGAGCACCGTCGACTTGCCCGAGCCGGACGGGCCGGTCACGACCAGCCACCCGCGGCCGGCGGTGGCGGTGAGGTCCAGTGAGTCGAGCACCGCCGGACGACCCGGCCAGCCGGCGGCGAGGTCCTCGGTGGCCAGCTCCAGCACCGGGGAGGGGGCGGGACGACGGGCGGTCGGAGCCGGATCGGCGGCGACCGGCTCGGTGAGCACCGCCTCGACCCGGCTGCGTGCGTCCCGCCAGGCCGACCGGTTCCGCCGGGCGGCACCCAGCGCGGTCAGCGGCTCCAGCAGGGCCAGCGGCGCGAGGGCCAGCACCGCGGCGGCCGGTGCGGACAGCTCCCCGGCCCGCACGGCCACGGCGCCTGCGGCGAGCGCGAGGACGGCGGCCGATCCGGTGGCCAGCACCGCCAGCGCGTCCCCGGCGGCGGTCGCGACCGCCCCGGCCTGCGCAGCCCGGCCCTGCCGGCGGCCGAGCTCGTCGAGCCGGGTGACCTCGGCGGGGACCAGGCCGTGGGCCCGCAGGTCGGCCGCGGCCTCCAGTGCGGCGCTGGTCTCCCGCAGGGTCACCGTCTGCAGCTCGGCGGCCGAGCCGGACATCCCCCGGTCGGCGGCCCGGTGCACGCCCAGCACCGCCAGCACGGTGAGGAGGAGAAGGCCGCCGACCAGGGCGCCGGCCAGCGGGTCGAGGACGGTGAGCACCGCGGTCGTCCCGGTCAGCACCAGGGCCGACACCAGCGGCGGGGTGACCACCCGCACCGACAGGTCCTGCAGCAGGCCGACGTCCCCGACCAGCCGGGCCAGCGCCCGTCCCGGCGTCCGGTCGGCGGCCGGGCCCTGCGCGACGAGCGCGGACCACAGGCGCAGCCGGGTCCGCTCGGCCAGCTGCAGAGCGGCGTCGTGGCCGGCCAGCCGGTCCAGCCAGCGCAGCAGCGCGCGGGCGAGCCCGGACGCGCGCACGCCGACGATGGCGACCATCAGCGTCAGCATCGCCGGCTGCTCGGCGGCCCGGACGATCA
>JAOPUQ010000152.1 GCA_025963425.1 Modestobacter sp.
ACCGGGCGTCGTCCTCCGCCGTGGAGGGCGACGCCCGTCCGGCGCTGCGGCGCTGCATCCGCGTCGACCCGCAGGTCTTCGCCGCGGAGCACTGGTCGCGCCGGCCCCTGCTCTCCAGCGCCGCGGACCTGGGGGGCACCTTCACCGACCTGCTCAGCCTGGAGGCGGTCGATGAGCTGCTGAGCACCCGCGGGCTGCGCACCCCGTTCCTGCGCATCGCCAAGGACGGCGCGGTCGTCGACCCCAAGCGCTTCACCAGCCCGCAGGGCGCCGGCGCCGAGGTCGCCGACCAGGTCTCCTCCGACGCGGTGCTCCGGCTGTTCGCCGAGGGCAGCACCGTGGTCCTGCAGGGCCTGCACCGGCTCTGGCCGCCGCTGATCGACTTCGCCGGCCAGCTCGCCGCCGACCTCGGGCACCCCACGCAGGTCAACGCCTACATCACCCCGCCGTCCTCGCGTGGGTTCTCCCCGCACTACGACGTGCACGACGTCTTCGTGCTGCAGGTGGCCGGGGAGAAGCACTGGACCATCCACGAGCCGGTGCTCGCCGACCCGCTGCGCAGCCAGCCGTGGACCGACCGGCCGGCCGAGGTCGCCGCCGCCGCGGAGCGCCCGCCGGTGATCGACACCGTGCTGCGCCCCGGTGACGCCCTCTACCTCCCGCGCGGCTACATCCACTCCGCCGTCGCGCTGGGCCGGATCAGCGCCCACCTGACCGTCGGCGTCCACTCCGTCACCCGGTGGGGCGCGGTGGAGTCCGCGCTGGACCTGGTGCGCACCCTGGCCACCGAGGACGGCGAGCTGCGTGGCTCGCTGCCGCTGGGCGTCGACCTGGCCGACCCCGACGCCGCCGCCGAGGACGTCGCCGCGGTGCTGGCCGGGCTGCACCGGTGGCTGGACCGGGTCGACCCGGCCGAGGTCGCCGACCGGCTGCGTGCCCGCACCTGGGGGCAGGTGCGTCCCCAGCCGGTGGCACCGCTGGCCCAGTCCGCCGCGGCCGCCACCCTGGACCGCGACACGGTGCTGCGGGTCCGCCCGCTGCTGCGCGTCCAGCTCCGCGAGGCCGTCGGCGACCGGGTCACCCTGATCGCCGGTCGTCGTTCGCTGGAGCTGCCGGCTGCGACCCGGCCGGCGCTGGCCGAGCTGCTGGCCGCCGGCGAGCTGAAGGTGGGCGACCTGCCGGGCCTGGACCCCGACGGGCAGGTGACGCTGGCCCGCCGGCTGGTCACCGAGTCGGTCACGGTCGTGCCCGACGCGACCGCCGACCCCCGACCGGGCGACGGCGGGCACGATGGGGGCCGTGGGTGACATCCCGGCACAGCCGACCGGGCCGGAGCACCGCCCGTCCGCACCGGTGAGCGGCGACCCCGCGCCCGACTCCCCGCCGGAGAACCCACGTCCCGAGGTCGAGCGCGCCGGCCGCACGCGTCCTGCGGGCCGGCTGGAGCCGTCCCGGTGCTCGGTGCAGGCGCTGCTGCGCGGGGACTCGCCGACCGCCACCGCACCGCCGGCCCGCCGCTGGCTGCTGGTGGAGCAGCCCGGGTCCTGGGGGCGCGACGCGCTGCTGGAGTCCCGGTTCGACCAGCAGGTCGCCCCCCGGCTGGCCGCCCGGGCACGGGAGGCCGGCGTCCGGATCCAGATGGTGCGCCGTCCCGGCGACCGGCTGTCGGACTCCGGCCACCGCTGGGCGGTGGCCGACACGACGCCCGGCGTCGAGACGGTGTGGTGGTCGACACGGACGATGGACGCCGAGCTGCTTGACGCCCCCTGGGACGGCACCGCGGGCACCCCGTCGCAGGCACCGACCTACCTGGTGTGCACCCACGGCGCGCACGACGCCTGCTGTGCGGTGCGCGGCCGGCCGCTGGCCCGGTCCCTGCCGGCCGACCCCGGCGACGTCTGGGAGACCAGCCACCTGGGGGGCGACCGGTTCGCCGCCAACGTGCTGGTGCTGCCGCACGGTCACGTCTACGGCCAGGTGCCCGACGACGGCGAGGAGCTGGTCTACGCCACCGAGCAGGGACAGGTCGTGCTGCCGTGGTTGCGCGGCCGGGCCGGGCTGACCGCTCCCGCGCAGGCCGCACAGCACCACGCCCGCGCCCAGCTCGGGCTGCTCGCGGTCGGTGACCTGCCGCCGCGCAGGGTGCGGACGCTGCCCGCGCCCGCACCCGGGGTGGAGCGGTGGGCGGTCACGTTGGCCGGCCCGGACGGCGACGTCGTGGTCACCGTGGACAGCCGGCTGTCCGAGCACGCCTCCCACCTGACCTGCGCCGCGGCCCAGCCGGGGCGCTGGCGGACCTGGCACCCCCTGGAGCTGCGGATGGCGCAGCCGGCCGCGCCCGCCTGACCTGGTCAGCCCAGCGCGGCACCGCGGGCCACGAGCAGCGGGATCGCCAGCTCCGTCGCGGTCAGCGACCCGTGGTAGGCGGCGAGCCTCGAAGGGAACGGTTCGCGCTGCGTGGCGACCAGCGCCCAGCTGCCCCGGGCGAGGGCGACGACGTCGCCGATCCGGGCGGCGAGCCCGGGTTCGACCGGCCCGAAGACGCCGCTGTCGATCGCCTCCTCGCGACTGACCACCCAGGCCCGGTGGGCGAGGGCGGCGCGCCAGGTGGCGAGCACGTCATCGGCGGCGCCCGGGCGGGCGTGCACGTAGCGGGCGCGGGGCTCCCCGGCCAGTACGCGGACGCCCTCGGCCAGCTCCGGCACGTCGTCGACGTCGAAGCGGGTGTGCTCGGGGACGTCGAGCATGCCGTGGTCGGCGGTGACCAGCAGCGCGCCGTCGTCCGGGAGGCCGGCGACCAGCTGCTCCACGAGGCGGTCGACCACCCCGAGCTGGTTGCGCCAGGCGGCCGAGTCGACGCCCCGGAGGTGGCCGGTCAGGTCCAGGTCGGCGGAGTAGCCGTAGACCAGGGACCGCGGGCCGGCGGTCAGCGACCGGTGCACCACCGCGACCAGGTCGCCGGGGCTGTAGGCGGGTGCGTAGTCCGAACCCCGGTAGGCGGCGCGGGTCAGCCCGGAGCGGGCGAAGGTGGGCGGCCCGACGACGGTGCTGGCCACCCCGGCCGCTGCGGTCTGCTCGAACACGGTGGGGGCGGCCTGCCACTGCAGCGGGTCGGGGTCGTCGGTCCACCGGATGTGGTCCAGCGTGCGGTCCTCCCCCGGCACGTCGGTGACGAAGCCGAGCACCCCGTGGGCGCCCGGGGGCCGGCCGGTGCCCAGACTGGTCAGGGCGACCGGGGTGGTGCTGGGGCAGGGGGCGCTGAGCACCCCGACCGGGGCGGCCAGCGCGTTGAGCACGGGGGCCTGCGCCGGGTGCGCCCGGATCAGGTCGGCGCCGAGCCCGTCGACCAGGAGGACGGCGACGCGGCGGGCGCCGGCGAGGGCGTCGGTGAGGCCGAGCGGGTCGGCCGGGAGGTCCCCGCGGGCGACGGTCACCCCCAGGGCGGCGGCGACGCCGGGCAGCACGTCGGCGAGGTTCGCGGCTCCGTAGACCGGCCGCTCCAGGTCGGCGGGCAGGCTCATCGCGTGCTCAGCCGAGCGGCGGGCGGGTGGCGAGCACGTGCAGGCCGGTGGCGACGTCCCGGTAGGGCGACGCGCCGGCCAGGGCCAGCTCCAGGCTGCGGACGGCGGCCGGGTCGGCGTCGGAGGAGGCGCTGAGCAGGTCGGCGACGACGGAGATCCCGCGCCACTCCCCCGGCAGCAGTCCGGCGCCGGTGACCAGGTCGAGCAGCTCCGGCGGGCTGAACCGGCGGCGGGCCGGACGGGACCGGCCAGGTGCGGGGTCGGTGTCGGCCAGCAGTGCCCGGGCCTCCACCGGGTGGCCGGAGACTGCGCGGGCGAGCACCGCGCCGGCCCGGTTGGCCGTGGCGATGCTCAGCTGCCCGCCGGGGCGCAGGACGTCGGCGATCTCCCGCAACGTGCTCACCGGGTCGTCGACCACCTCGAGCACCGAGTGGCAGAGCACGAGGTCGAAGTGCCCCTCCGGTCCGGCGTCCCACGCCGGGGCCCCGGCCGACGCCGCGAGGACCGCGTGCATCTGGTCGCCGTCGCCCTGCAGGCCGCGGACCAGGTTGCCCACACCGGCGGTGTCGGCCCGGCGGTGCAGCGTGGCCAGGGCGTCGGCGCTGGGGTCGACGACGGTGACGTGGTGCCCGAGCTGGGCCAGCGGGACGGCGAACATGCCGCTCCCGCCGCCGACGTCCAGCACCCGCAGCGGGGGGCCGGCGTCGACCACCGGGGACAGTGCGGCCCAGATCGCCGCGGTCCGGGCAGGGGGCTGCGCGCCGGCGGCGGCCTCAGGAGGTGGCACCCCGCGGAGCCTAGTGGCGGGTGGCCCACCCCACCCTGCCCCCGCACCCACGCCGTCACCCGGCCCCACCCCCGTCAGTGCCCCGAGCTGCCCGGGCTGGAGTGCCAGAGCTTGCGCGGGGCGATCTTCGCGTCCTCCCCGGCCGGCTTGATGTCGGCGTAGGGCGACATCCGGAACCCCGTCGGATGCACCAGCACCGGCCGGACCACCACCGGGCGGGGACCGTGCGAGGCCGCCGCCCCGGCGATCGCCTGCTCGGTGTAGTTGCCTGGCGCAGCCATCAGCTCGGCCACCGCGTCCAGCCCGCCGGCCTCCCAGGCCTCGTGCAGGGCCGGCAGCTCCCAGGCACCGGTGGCTCGCATCGAGATCCCGCGCGGACCGGTGCGCCGCAGCACTCCCCGGACCACCAGCAGCCAGGAGTGGAAGACCGTCGCCGCGTAGGGGCCCTGCACGTCCTCGAAGAAGGTCGAGTCCGAGCAGCCGGTGCCGTCGTCCAGGGTCACGAACACCACCCGGCGGCCGGACCGGATCGGCGGTGTCTGGGTGGCTACCTTCACCCCGGCCACCAGCACCTCCACCCCGCTGCGGCACTGGAGCAGCTCACCGGCCGGCACTGCTCCGAGCGCGGCCAGGAACGGCTTGTAGAACTCGATCACGTGCCGGCTGGCGTCCAGGCCCAGCACCTCCAGCTCGGCCCGCACCCGCTCGGCGTCGGTGAACTCCGGCAGCCCGCTGGAGACGAACTCGGGCAGCCCGCCGCCGGTCCCGTCGTCCCCGCCGTCGTCCCCGCCGTCGGACAGCTCGCCGCCGAACAGGTCCAGCCCCAGCTGGCCGCTGCTGCTGGCCCGGGCACCGCTGCGGCTCCACCGGTCCAGTTCCCCGATCTGCAGGAGCAGGTCGCGGCGGGTCAGCTGCGCCCGGCGCCGGGCGGGCCGCCCGCCCTCGCTGTCGCGCACCTCGAAGCCGTAGACGGAGTCGAACCCGCCGGCCAGCACCAGCCGCTCCACCACCGGCCGGGACACCTTCGCCCGCTGCCAGAAGTCGGCGAGCGAGCGGTAGGGCTGCCCCTCCTGGATGCGGGCCACCTCCTCGTCGTTGATGCCCTTGACGTCGGCCAGTGACAGCCGGATGCCGTACCGGCCCGGGGCGGGCATCGCCGCCGGCATCCACGCCGGCCGCGGGGCGCGCTCCCCGCCGTCGTCCGGTGCGTCGTCCGGCCCGTCGTCCTGGGCGTCCACCCGCTCCAGCCGGTAGGTGCCGGTCGAGGCGTTGACGTCCAGGCCGAGCACCCGGACCCCGAAGTTGCGGGCGTCGTCGAGGATCAGCCGCTTGGGGTACATCCCGGGGTCGTGGGTGAGCACCCCGGCCAGGAACGCCGCGGTGTGGTGGGTCTTCAGCCACGCCGACTGGTAGGTGGGCAGCGCGAAGGCCGCGGCGTGGGCCTTGCAGAAGCCGAACGAACCGAAGGCGACCAGCACCTCCCACACCTGTTCGGCCACCCCGGACGTGAAGCCGTTGTCCAGCACCCGGGGCATGAACCAGGCCCGCACCTCCGGGTGGGCGTCCCTCTCCCCCAGCGCCCGGCGCACCTCGTCGGCCTCGGCCAGGCTGCAGCCGGTCATCTCCGCCACGATCATCAGCACCTGCTCGTGGAAGACCACCACCCCGGCGGTCTGCTCCAGGGCCGGCTGCAGCGCCGGATGCGGGTAGACCGGCTCCCGCCAGCCGTTCCGGGCCATCAGGAACGGGGTGACCATGTCGCTCTTGACCGGGCCGGGCCGGAACAGCGAGATGTCGACGATGAGGTCCTCGAAGGTCCGCGGACCGAACTTGCCGACCAGCTCCCGCTGGCCGGGCGACTCGATCTGGAACATGCCCAGGGTCCGGGTGCTGCGGATCAGCTCGAAGGTCGTCGGGTCGTCGCGCGGCACGGCGTCGATGTCGACCTGCTGCCCCTCGACCCGGGCCACCTCGTCCATGGCGTGCGCGATCGCCGACTGCATCCGGATACCGAGCAGGTCCAGCTTGAGCAGCCCCAACTCCTCGACGTCGTCCTTGTCGAACTGGCTCATCGGGTAGCCCAGGTAGCTGTTCTCCACCGGGGTGCGGTCCATCAGCGTGGCGTCGGACAGCAGCACCCCGCAGGGGTGCAGGGCGATGTGCCGGGGCAGGCCGTCGAGCCGGGAGACAAGGTCGAAGAGCATGTCGAGGTCACCACTGCCGCCGTTGCGCCGCGAGCCCAGCCGGCTGGCCCGCAGCTCCGGCAGGTCGCGCAGCGCGGCGTGCACCTGGTTGGCCCGGATGTGCGGGAACGCCTTGGCCACCGTGTCGACCTCGCCGGCCGGCAGCCCGAGCGCGGCGCC
>JAOPUQ010000160.1 GCA_025963425.1 Modestobacter sp.
GCTCCTCTGCGGTCTCCAGCACCAGGACGGCCCAGCCCTGGCTGAACCCGGCCGACGGTGCCCGGATCGCGTGCTCGAGCAGCCGATCGCGGACCTCGGCGGGGACCGGCCGGTCGGGGTCGTAGTCGCGGACCATGCGCCGGGCGCGGACGACGTCCCTGAACTCCATGACGGTCAGCCTGCCCGAGCGGTCCGTCGACAACTGTCGGAGGCCGGGTGCAGAGTGCCGGCATGCCCGATCTGTCCGGTCGTGTGGCCCTCGTCGCCGGTGCCACCCGCGGCGCCGGCCGAGGCATCGCCGTGGCGCTCGGCGAGGCCGGCGCGACCGTGTGGTGCACCGGCCGCAGTGGCGGCGGGCAGCGGTCGGAGTACGACCGGCCGGAGACGATCGAGGAGACCGCGGAGCTGGTCACCGCAGCCGGGGGCCGGGGCATCGCCGTCCGGGTCGACCATCTGGTGCCCGCGGAGGTCGCGGCGCTGGTCGACCGGATCGAGGCGGAGTCGGGCCGGCTGGACGTGCTGGTCAACGACGTGTGGGGCGGCGAGCACCGGTTCACCCGCGACGTCCCGGTGTGGGAGCAGGACCTGGACGCCGGGCTGCGGCTGTTCCAGCTGGCCGTGCAGACCCACGTGGTCACCAGCGCCCACGCCCTGCGGCTGCTGTCCCGCCGGCCGGGCGGTCTGGTGGTGGAGATGACCGACGGGACGGCCGCCTACAACGAGGTCACGTACCGGGTCTCGGTCTTCTACGACCTGGCGAAGGTGGCGGTGACCCGGCTCGCGTTCTCCCAGGCGCACGACCTCCGCCCGTACGGCGGCACGGCCGTGGCGCTCACGCCCGGCTGGCTGCGGTCGGAGATGATGCTGGACAACTACGGGGTCACGGAGGCCACCTGGCGCGAGGCGACCCGCGTCCAGCCGCACTTCTGCATCTCCGAGAGCCCGCTGTTCGTCGGCCGGGCGGTGGCCGCGCTGGCCGCCGACCCCGGCGTGGAGCGGTGGTCGGGGCAGTCGCTGTCCTCGGGGCAGCTGGCCGGCGTGTACGGGTTCACCGACGTCGACGGGACCCGGCCGGACTGCTGGCGGTACATCACCGAGGTGCAGGACCCCGGCCGTCCGGCCGGTGACGAGGGCTACAGGTGAGCGGTCCCTAGGCTGGTGCCGTGCCGAAGCTGCAGCTGCTCCCCGCCGTCGACGTCGCCGACGGCCTCGCCGTCCGTCTGGTCCAGGGGGAGGCCGGTAGCGAGACCTCCTACGGCGACCCCCTCGAGGCCGCCATGACCTGGCAGCGCGACGGGGCCGAGTGGGTCCATCTGGTCGACCTGGACGCCGCGTTCGGCCGGGGCTCCAACCGCGAGCTGCTGGCCCGGGTGGTCGGCGAGCTGGACGTCGACGTGGAGCTGTCCGGCGGGATCCGGGACGACGAGTCACTGGCCGCCGCCCTGGCCACCGGGTGCCGCCGGGTGAACCTGGGCACCGCGGCGCTGGAGTCCCCGGAGTGGTGCGCCCGCGCCATCGCCGAGCACGGCGACCGGATCGCCGTCGGCCTCGACGTGCGCGGCACCCGGCTGGCCGCGCGCGGCTGGACCAAGGAGGGTGGCGAGCTGTACGAGACTCTGGCCCGGCTCGACGCGGAGGGCTGCGCGCGGTACGTGGTCACCGACATCACCAAGGACGGCACGCTGCGCGGTCCGAACCTGGAGCTGCTGGGCGAGGTGTGCGCGGCGACGACCCGTCCGGTGGTGGCCTCCGGCGGGGTCAGCTCGCTGGCGGACATCCGCGCTCTCGCCGGGCTGGTGCCGGTGGGCGTGGAGGGCGCGATCGTCGGCAAGGCGCTGTACGCGGGGGCGTTCACGCTGCCCGAGGCGCTGGCGACGACCTTGGAGGTGGCCGGATGAGCGGGGTGCGGATCGGCTCCGGTGCGCCGTGGGAGGACGTCGTCGGCTACAGCCGGGTCGTGGTCTCCGGGGGCAGCGCGTGGGTGAGCGGGACGACGGCGACCGTCGACGGTGCGGTGGTGCACCCGGGAGACGCGGGTGCGCAGGCGCGGGTGGCCCTCGAGGGCATCAGCCGGGCGCTGGAGCAGGCCGGGTTCGCCCTGGGCGACGTCGTCCGCACCCGGCTGTACGTCACCGACATCAGCCGGTGGGAGGAGATCGGCCGGGTGCACGGCGAGTTCTTCCGAACGGTCCGTCCGGCGACGTCGATGGTGCAGGTCGCGGCGCTGATCGACCCGGCGATGCTGGTGGAGATCGAGGCCGACGCGGTGCGGGGGGCCGGCTCGTGAGCGAGCGTGCGAGCTCACGCATGGGCGCAGCAGTCTGGCGAACGCCGCCGACGAGCGTCAGCGAGGAGGCACAGTGAGCCTGGCGGTGCGGGTGATCCCGTGTCTGGACGTCGACGCCGGCCGGGTGGTCAAGGGCGTGAACTTCGTGGATCTGGTCGACGCCGGGGACCCGGTGGAGATGGCCCGGGTCTACGACGCCGAGGGCGCCGACGAGCTGACGTTCCTCGACATCACGGCGAGCTCGGGTGACCGGGAGACTACCTACGACGTCGTCCGCCGGACCGCGGAGAGCGTGTTCATCCCGCTCACCGTGGGCGGTGGGGTGCGCAGCGTCGAGGACGTCGACCGGCTGCTGCGGGCCGGGGCGGACAAGGTCGCGGTGAACACCGCTGCGGTGGCGCGGCCGGAGCTGATCGCCGAGATCGCGCACCGGTACGGCAACCAGGTGCTGGTGCTGTCGCTGGACGCGCGCCGGTGCCAGGACGGCGCGGTCACCGACTCCGGGTTCGAGGTCACCACGCACGGCGGGCGCCGGGGGACCGGCCGGGACGCGGTGCAGTGGGTGATCGAGGCCGCGGAGCTGGGTGTGGGCGAGGTGCTGCTCAACTCGATGGACGCCGACGGGACGCGGGCGGGCTTCGACACCGAGCTGATCCGGGCAGTGCGGCGGGAGGTCTCGGTGCCGCTGATCGCCAGTGGGGGGGCGGGCGCCGTCGAGCACTTCGCCCCGGCGGTGGCCGCCGGCGCCGACGCCGTGCTCGCGGCCAGCGTCTTCCACTTCGGCCAGTTGCGCGTCGGCGACGTGAAGGACGCGCTCGCGGCGGCGGACGTGCCGATCCGGCGGGAGACCGACCACCCGCTTCGGTGAGCCGGCGGCGGGGCCGCTCGCGCGCTGACCGATGACGACCCGCCGCCGTTCCGAGCGGGCCGGTCAGCCGCCCGTGACCTCCACCCGGGAGAACTTCTGCCGGCCGCTCACCCACAGCAGCACCTCCAGTGGCGCGCCGACCACGGTCGTGACCGGCTCGCCCTCGCGCAGCCGGCGCTCCGCACCCGGGGTCCCGGCCGGCAGGTCGTCGCGCCGCACCACGAACCCGCCCGCCGGACGGGAGGCATCACGTCCGCGCGCCAGGAGCGGCACCGACGACCACAGCTGGTCCTGCACCGCGCTGGGCAGCTCCCGGGGCGCCCACCCCGGCTGTGCCCGGCGCACGTCCTCGTGGTGGATCACCATCTCCGCGGTGTTCAGCAGCCGGTCCAGCGCCGGCCATGCGGTGGGCGCCCACGCCGGCGGCCCCGACCGCACCTCCTCGACCAGGCGTCCGTACTCCCGGCCCGTCCGCGCCCGCGCCTGCACCCGCTCGGACCACGCCGCGAACGGCCCACCCAGGGCCAGCCCCGGCATCGCGTCCGCCCGGCGGTCCCGCACCACCAGGTGCGCCGCCAGGTGCCGGGTCGTCCACCCCTCGCAGCAGGTCGGCTGCTCCGGCCCCAGCTGCTCCAGCAGGTCGGCCAGTGCCGCCCGCTCGGTCCGGGACAGCGGTGCTGTGGAGTCGCTCATCCGGCGGAACCTACTGAGCCGGTGGTTCCGGCGCCCAGCCGGCCCGGGCCCTCCCGGAAATCAATTACCCGAGGTAAACACCGCGGGTAGGCTACGACCACCGCCTGAACGAGCAAGAGGAGACGCGTGCCCCGCCGCCGGAAGTCCACGGTCCCGCCCCCGGGCCCCGCCGCGGAGCCGGTACCGGCAGCAGCCACCGACCGCGAGGTGGCCCACAGTCAGAAGCGCGTCGTCCGCCGGGGGCTCCAGCACGTGCGGCGCGGCATCTCCGAGCAGCCGGGCATCTTCACCCTCGCCGTTCTCGGCAGCAGCCTCTACGGCGGCATGACCGTCGCCAGCGCCTACGTCATCGGCGGCATCACCGACCGCGTCCTGCTCCCGGCCTTCGACGAGGGCGCCACCACCGCCGGCGCACTCGCCCTCGCGGCGCTCGCGATCATCGTCGTCGCCGTCCTGAAGATCCTCGGCATCCTCGGCCGCCGGCTCTTCGCCGGGATCATGAGCTACCGGCTGATGGCCGACTACCGCCGCCGGGTCACCGCGCAGTACCTCCGGCTCCCGCTCTCCTGGCACCAGCGCCACCCCACCGGGCAGCTGCTGTCCAACGCCAACTCCGACGTCGAGTCGAGCTGGTTCTTCGTCTCCCCGCTGCCCTTCGCCTGCGGCGCACTGGTCATGATCGCCATCACCGTGGCCGCCCTGGTCCTCACCGACCCGCTGCTGGCCATCGTCGGCCTCGTCGTCTTCCCGCTCGTCTTCGTGCTCAACGCCGTCTACAGCCGGGCCATGTCGCCGCGCATGGCCCGCGTCCAGCAGCTGCGCGCCGAGGTCAGCGAGATCGCCCACGAGAGCTTCGACGCCGCCCTCGTGGTGAAGACCCTCGGTCGCGAGGCCGACGAGACCCGGCGGTTCGCGGTCCAGGCCGACGAACTGCGCGACGGCCTGGTCGCCGTCGGCCGCGTCCGCGGACTGTTCGACCCGATGATGGAAGCGCTGCCCAACCTCGGCACGCTCGCCGTCCTGCTCGTCGGGGCCGAGCGGGTGGCCGCCGGCGCCACCAACGCCGGCGCACTGGTGTCCATCGCCTACCTGTTCACCCTGCTGGCGCTGCCCATCCGGGCCATCGGCTGGGTGCTCGCCGACCTGCCCCGCGCGCTCGCCGGCTTCGACCGCGTCACCCCCGTCCTGGAGGCCACCGGCGAGACCCCGCACGGGCCGGACGCCGCCCCCGCCGGCACCGGCGGCGCGGAACTCGGCGTCCGGGACGTCGACTTCCACTTCTCCGAGGGCGCCCAGCCGACCCTCTCCGGCATCACCTTCGACGTCGTCGCCGGCCGCACCGTCGCCGTCGTCGGCCCCACGGGCTCCGGCAAGTCCACGCTCGCCGGCCTGCTGGTCCGTCTCGTCGACCCGCACACCGGCCAGGTCCTCCTCGACGGCGTCGACCTGCGCACTCTCCGCGAGGGCGAGGTCAGCAGCCAGGTCGCCTTCGTGCCGCAGTCGACCTTCCTCTTCGACGACACCGTCCGGGACAACGTCACCCTCGGTGCCCCGTTCAGCGACGAGCAGGTCCACGAGGCGCTCCGGATCGCCGCCGCCGACGGCTTCGTCGGCCAGCTCCCCGACGGCCTGGACACCCGGGTCGGCGAGCGCGGCGCCACGCTGTCCGGCGGCCAGCGCCAGCGCCTGGCCCTCGCCCGCGCCGTCGTCCGGCACCCGCGACTGCTCGTCCTGGACGACGCCACCAGCGCCGTCGACCCCTCCGTGGAGGCCCGCATCCTCGACGCCCTGCGCTCCGGCGACCGGCCGGCCACGGTCGTCGTCGTCGCCTACCGGCAGGCCACCATCGCCCTGGCCGACGAGGTGGTCTGGCTCGAGCGCGGCCGGCTCGTCGCCCGCGGCACACACGCCGAACTGCTCGCCCAGGTCCCCGGCTACGCCCGGCTGGTGCACGCCTACCAGCCGCCCGAGTTCGGCGGGCGCACCGCCGAGCCGATCGAGGTAGTGGCATGACCGAGCCCCTGCTCGCCGCCGACGCCCGGGAGGAGGGTGCGCTCGCCACCCTGCGCCGTGGCCTGCGGATGATGCCGGAGTTCCGCCAGGGGCTGCCGGCCACCTTCGCCCTCGCGCTCATCGCCACCGCCGGCCGGGTCGTCGTCCCGATCGCCGTCCAGCAGACCCTCGACCGCGGCCTCGGCGCGGCGGGCGGCCCGGACATCCCGCTGATCCGCGAGCTGATCGCGATCAGCGCCGTCGTCGTGCTGGTCACCGGCGTCGCCGTCTACCGGATGAACGTCCGCCTCTTCCGGACGACGGAGACCGCGCTCGCCGGACTGCGGGTGCGTGCCTTCCGCCACGTGCACGACCTCTCGGTGCTGCACCAGCAGGGCCAGCGCCGCGGTTCGCTGGTCTCCCGGGTCACCAGCGACGTCGACCAGCTCTC
>JAOPUQ010000165.1 GCA_025963425.1 Modestobacter sp.
GGCGAGGCCCAGCACGGTGGCCGGCGCGACGGCGGGGGCCGCGAGCAGGTTGGCCGGGAGCGACACCAGGCTGACCACCCCGGAGAACGCGGCCACCAGCGGCGCGGTGACCAGACCGGCCGCGGCGCTCACGGCGAGCGCCTCGGCGGGCAGGCGCGGCACGCCCCGCCGCCGCAGTGCCCGCGCCCAGGGCGGCGAGAGCAGCACGATGGCCGCGGTCGCCGCGACGGAGAGGGCGAAGCCGCCGTCCCGGGCGAGCGTCGGGTCCAGCAGGAGCAGGACGGCCACGGCCGCCGACAGCGCCGGCACGGCGGCTCGGGACCGTCCGGACGCCAGGGCCAGCAGGGTGATCGCGCCCATCGCGCCGGCCCGCAGCACGCTGGCCCCGGGCCGGGCCAGCACCACGAAGCCGACCAGGGCGAGCAGGCCGACCGCGGCCTGCACCCGGCGGTCGACGGCCCGGCGGCGCAACGGCCAGAGGACCAGGGCGACCGCGATGGCGACGTTGGCGCCGGACACGGCAGTGAGGTGCGACAGCCCGGCCCGGCGGAACTCGCTGGTCAAGGCGGGATCCATCGCCTGGGTGTCACCGACCACCAGGCCCGGCAGGAGGCCGGCCGGTCGCGGGTCGAGGGTGCGGGCGGCCGAGTCGGCCAGGCCGGTGCGCAGTACGCCGGCCGCCTGCTGCAGCCGGCCCGGGCCGCCCACACCGACCGGTGGGGAGCGGGCCGACAGCACCGCCACGACGTCGTCGTCGGGCTCCGCGGGGCGGACCGCGGCCCGCAGGCGCACCTGCTGCCCGGGCAGCAGCCCGGACCACTCCTGCGCGGGGCCGAAGATCAGCACCGCCCCGCTCCGCACCGGCCGGCCGGCAGCCTCCTGGACGGTGGCGGCGACGAGCACCCGCGGTTCGCCCGCACCGGACAGTGGGCGTGGGTCGTCGTCCACCCGTAGGAGGACCGGCGAGATCGCCCCTGCCGCGGCGAGCTGGACCAGGGGCGAGTCCGCTCGATCGCCAGCGCGCACCGCCGCCGACGCCGACACCACGGTGGCGGCCGCGAGGCAGGTGACCGCCACCGCTTGGCGGGCGCGCGGCCGCGCCGGTCCGGGCGTCCGCCCGCGCACCAGCAGCAGCACGGTCGCCAGCACGGCGCAGCCGATCGTGCTCGCCACCAGGGGTGTGGCCGGCCATGTGCGGGTCACCAGGGTGAGCAGCCAGACGGTGACCGCCGGTGGGACGAGCCGGAGATCGACCCAGGACCACCGGTCGGTCGTCACCTGCCGTCGCACCCGCACCCCGGCGACGCTAGGAGCGACGCGACGTCCACGACGGGGATCGGGGCTGACTGTGGACCGGGGCACCTCCTGGGGACGGCGGTCAGCGAAGTGCGAACCGTGCCTGGGGGTGGTGCAATGCCGGACGTACCTGGTGGTGCACGAGCGACGGAGGAGCGCAGACGTGGCCGGGTCCCGCAGACCTCCCAGCTTCGCCGAGGTCGTCGGGGCGCTCCCGACGGTGACCACCGCGGCCTCGGCCGGCACAGCAGCGCCCGGCTTCCTGGACGGCGACAGCCTGCTCGACCCCGCGGGACGCGTGTACCACCGCGTATGGCGCGCCCTCTCCGCCGCCGCTGCGTTCCGGGCGGCCCAGGCCGGCGCCGGCCTTGTCTGGGACGCGTGCGGATGCGGCGGCCACTGCGCACTGGCGTGGTTCACCGACGAGGAGGTGAACCGCATGGCGATGGCCGGTCGCCCACATCTCGGGCGGTCGACCAGGGACGGCGGGTTCAGCGGCCTGTCGGAGTGGCGCAGTGACGACGGGCACGTGCTGCTGGTCGCCCAGGGAGCCGTCCGCTGGAGCGACCTGCTGGCCTGACCCGACCGTCGGGATCAGCGGCCTGGCACTGCCGGGCCCGGGCCCCTGGTCAGACGGTGACCCGTTCAGCGAGCTCGGCGAAGATCGCCGGGCCGATGCCGCTCACGTCGTCGAGCTGGTCGACGCTGGTGAACGGGCCGGAGGCGGTGCGGTGGTCGACGATCCGCTGCGCCAGCACCGGTCCGATCCCCGGCAGGGCGTCCAGGTCGGCGACGGTGGCGCTGTTGAGGTCCAGCAGCGCGCCGGGTGCGGTACCCGCGGCCGGCCCGGCGGCCGGAGCCGCGGCACCGGGCACCCCCACCGCGATCTGCTCGCCGTCGGTCAGCAGCGCGGCGGCGTTCACCGCCGCCGGGTCCGCCTCGGGCAGCAGGCCCCCGGCGGCGGTCAGCGCGTCGGCCACCCGGGAGCCGGCCGGCAGCGTCACCAGCCCCGGCGAGGCCACCTGGCCGACCACCGAGACCACGACCGTGCCGCCGGTGGCGGGCGCAGCCGGGACGGGGGCCGCCGTCGACGGGCTCGGGCCGGCCGCTGGGGCGCCGCTTTCGACCACCGGGACCTGTTCCACGGCCGGCCGGTCCACCCATGTCCAGCCGGCCACGGCGACGGCGGCGAGCAGGCCCACCGCCCACAACGCCCAGGTGCCCGGCCTGCCGGGGTCCAGCCGGGGAGTGACCCCGGGAGCCCGGTGCCGCCCCATCCCGGCCGGCAGGCGGTCGGTCCGGTCGGACCCGGCCTCGGACCCGGCCCCGGGCTCGGCCCTGTTCCGTTCGTCGTCGTCCTCCTCGGTCCAGTCGTCCGGCTCGTCGTCCGCGTCATCGTCGGAGGGGACCCACCCGCCGGCGGTCCGGGTGTCGGCGAGCAGCGCGCGCAGCCGGGCGCGGATGACGTCGTCGTCGCTGCGGCGGGCGGAGGAGCGCACGGGTCCGGACGGTAGGTGCGGTTCCCGGGTCCGCACGACCCGTGCAGACGGACTGTGGACAACGCGTCCGGCTGTGGACGGCGGCCGGCGACCCGGCGGGGGCAGGTCCACGGTGAGCGGGTGTTCACCCCCTGCCACTCAGTCGGCCGCGTGCTCCCCGGTGTCCGGGCCGGCCTCGTCCGGGTGCTCGGCGCCCGCCGGGCTGTCCGCCGGGGAGGTGTCCTCCGCCGGCGCCTCCGGCCGGAACGGGTCGAGCACGACCCCCACAGCGCCGGGCCCCACGTGGGCCCCGACCGCGGCGCCGAGCTCGCTGACGTGCAGTTCGCGGACGTCGGGCAGCCGGGCGGTGAGCTGGTCGGCCAGTCGCTGTGCCCGGTCCGGTGCCGCCAGGTGGTGCACCGCCACGCCCACCGGTCCGCTACCGGCCGCGTCCACGGCGCGCTGGACGATCCGGTTGAGCGCGCGGCTGGACGTCCGCACCTTCTCCAGCGGCACCACCCGGCCGTCGACCACGTGCAGAACCGGCTTGACCGCCAGCGCGCTGCCCAGCAGCGCCGCCGCCGACCCGATCCGGCCGCCCCGGCGCAGATGGTCCAGCGTGTCGACGACGAAGAGGACCCGGGCACCGGCGGCGGTCTCCCGGGCCGCCGTGGCGACCTGCGCCGCGTCGGCCCCGGACGCCGCAGCCCGCGCCGCGGCGAGCACCGCGAACCCGGTGCCCATCGCCGCGGACCGGGAGTCCAGCACCGTCACCAGGTGCTCGCCGACCTGGGCGGCAGCCAGCCGGGCAGCGTCCACGGTGCTCGACAGCTCCCCGGACAGGTGGACCGACACGATGCGGTCGGCGCCGGCGGCCAGCCGGCGGCGGTAGGCGGCCACGAAGTCCCCCGGCGTGGGCCGCGAGGTCGACACCTGGCCGCCGCGGGCGCCCAGCGCGCGGGCCACCTCGTCCGGCGTGACGTCGCTGCCCTCGCGCCCCGAGCGGCCGGCCAGCACGACGTAGAGCGGGACGACCTCCACGTCGTACCGCTCGACCAGAGCGGCCGGCAGGTAGGCCGTGGAGTCGGTGACCACGGCGACGGACATGGCGCGAGGCTAACGGCGCGGCTCAGAGGGCGGCGTCGGCGTCCTCCGGTGACGGCGCCGCCGCACCCTCCTCAGGTGTCGCGCGGCTCCGCGCGGGGTCCCCGTCCCCGTCCGCGCCGGACCGCCGGCCGGCCAGCACCGCGTCCGCCGGGACGGGGGCCCGGCCGGGTCCGGGGACCGAGACGTTGTGTCGCATCAGGCGCCAGCGGGTCGACTGGAAGGTCAACTCGCTCCAGTGACAGTTGCCCAGCGGCCCGAAGACCCGCCGGTGGTCGGCACCCAGGCCCAACAGCACCTCCACCAGCCGGCCGGCCGTGCCGCCGTGGGTCACCAGCACCGCGACGTCCACCGGGGGCAGCGCGGCGACGGCGGCCAGCGACCGCTGCCCCACGGCATCAGCCAGCTCCCCGCCGCGACCACGGACCGGTCGCCCGGCCATCCAGTCGGCGTACTGCTCGGGGTGCCGTTCGGCCACCTCATCGCGGGTCAGGCCCTCCCACGAGCCCAGGCCGTGCTCGCGCAGCCGCTCGTCCACCCGCACCGCGACGCCGAGCAACGGAGCCAGCGCACCGGCGGTCTCCCGGGCGCGCTGCAGGTCGCTGGAGACCACCGCCACCTCCCGGCCCGACAGCAGCTCGGCCAGGTGCGGCGCGGTCCGGGCGGCCTGCGCCCGACCCTCGTCGTCCAGCGGTGGGTCCAGCTGCCCCTGGAAACGCCCGCTGGCGTTCCACTCGGTCCGGCCGTGCCGCCAGACCAGCAACCGGGCGACCGGTGGGACGGCGACGCCGTCGGTCACCGGTCGGACTGTCCCGCGGTGTCGGTGTCGTCCAGTTCGTGGGTGTCGTCCAGTTCGTCGGTGCCGTCGCCGGTGCCGTCGGCGTCGCCGGTGCCGGCGGCGGCGGCGGCGTCGTCGGTGTCGGCGGCGTCGTCGTCGGTGTCGCCCGCGGCTCCGGCAGCGGGCGCGGAGGGAGGTGCGGTGGCGTCGACGAACGGGATGACCGGGCAGTCCTTCCACAGCCGCTCGAGGGAGTAGTAGGCGCGCTCCTCTGCGTGCTGGACGTGCACGACGACGTCGACGAAGTCGAGCAGCACCCAGCGGGACTCGGCCACGCCCTCGCGGCGCACCGGCTTCACGCCGTGTTCACGCAGCCGCTCCTCGACCGCGTCGACGATGGACTGGACCTGACGTTCGTTGGGTGCCGACGCCAGGACGAAGGCGTCGGTGATGGCCAGCCGGTCACTCACGTCGACGATGGACACGTCGGTGGCGAGCTTGTCGGCGGCAGCCTGTGCAGCGAGCAGTGCGGTCTCGCGGGCCTCGGCCGAGGCGGTCATCGGGGAATCTCCTGCAGGTCGTGGGACGGGGTGTCCCCGGGGGATGGGGCATCGGGCGAAAGGGGCGGATCGCCGGCCGGGGCGTCGGGACCCGAGGTCGGGTGGAGCGGGGCGGGCCCCGAGACGGTGGTGACCGGTCGGCGAACCCCGGTCCCGGGGAGCACCTCGCCGTTCTCCGCAGTGGACCGGGGCGCGCGGTAGAGCCCGCGCTTCTCGATGTACTGCACGACCCCGTCGGGCACCAGGTACCAGACCGGCGACCCCCGCCGGACCCGGTCGCGGCAGTCGGTGGAGCTGATCGCCAGGGCCGGGACCTCGACCAGGCTGACCCTGCCCGCGGGCAGGTCGGCGTCGGCCAGGTGGTAGCCGGGGCGGGTGACCCCCACGAAGTGGGCCATGTGGAACAGCCGCTCGTTGTCCCGCCACCCCACGATCTGGGCGAGGGCGTCGGCGCCGGTGATGAAGAACAGCTCCGCGCCGGGGCGCTGGCGGCCCAGGTCGGTGAGGGTGTCGATCGTGTAGGTAGGACCACCCCGGTCGACGTCGACCCGGCTGACGGAGAAGCGCGGGTTGGAGGCGGTGGCGATCACCGTCATGAGGTAGCGGTCCTCGGCGGGGCTGACCCCGCTCTCGGACTTCTGCCACGGCTGACCGGTGGGGACGAACACCACCTCGTCGAGGTCGTAGAGGTCGGCCACCTCGCTGGCGGCCACCAGGTGCCCGTGGTGGACAGGGTCGAATGTGCCGCCCATCACCCCGAGTCGTCCGGCTGTCACCGATCGAGCCTAGCCCGGTCCCGCCGGAGCCGGTCGTCTGACCACCGGCTCCGGCGGGCGCGGTACCTCGGGGCCGGGCGAACGACTCCGGCGGACCGGCCTCGTTCGGCGACCGGCCCCCCCGTGCAGCCGGTCGTCCAGCGGCTCACCCGCCGCGACGCCCCCGAGTGCGGGCTCCTGCTGCAGCGGGTCGGCGAGCCGCCGTCCCACCCAGCCCAACGCGGCGACCGCGCCCCGGTTACGGCATCCGCCCCGGAAAAGGCCATGACATCGATCCCACCGGCGTGTCGTCCCCCGTCGGCGGGACGGCGGGCGGGAGGCGGGGCGGCCGGCGACGGGGCCGCCGCGCGCGTCCGGTTCAGAGCGTGGTGACGAAGTCGGCCAGCTGCGCGGCGGTGCGCACCTCGACCATCGGGATGACCTCGCGGTACCGGTCGGCAGCCGAGTCCCCACTCCCCCACAGCCGGCGCGGTTCCGGGTTCAGCCAGTACGCCGACCGGGACCGCCGCACCAGGTCGGCCAGCGTGGGCAGCCCGGGCTGGCGGTAGTTGGTCCGCCCGTCGCCGAGCACCAGCAACGAGGTCTTGGGCCCCACGGCCGCCGGCCACTTCTCGGCGAACACCTCGAAGGCATTGCCGTAGTCGCTGTGCCCGTCGAAGGAGACGACATCGGCCTCCCGGCCGATCCGGGCGATCGCGTCGACGACGTCCACGCCGGGCTTGAAGAACCGGGTCACCTCGTCGGTGGAGTCGACGAAGGCGAAGGCCCGCACGCCGGTGAAGTGCTCGCGCAGCGCCTGGGTGAGCATCAGGGTGAAGTGGCTGAAGCCGGCCACCGAGCCGCTGACGTCGCACAGCACCACCAGCTCGGGCTTGTGCACCGCACGCGGCCGGTGGTGGGTGACCAGCGGCATGCCCCCGGTGGCCAGCGAAGCGCGCACGGTGCGACGGAAGTCCAGCCGCCCCTCCCGGCCCAGCCGGCGCCGGGCCGACAGCCGGGCCGCCAGCCGCCGGGCGAGCGGCGCCACGGTGCGGCGGAGCTCGGCCAGGTCGGCCTGCTGGGCGCGCAGGAAGTCGACCTGGTCGGCCAGCGGGCGCACCGCCGTCCGGGCCACCTTCTCCCGGCCCTTCTCCGCGGCCGTGCGCCGGCGCACCTCGGCCTCCACCGCCGACCGGAACGCCGCAACCCGCTCCTTACCGGTCTGCCGGGCGACCTGCTCGGCCAGCCCACCGCCCTGCTGCCCACCCAGCAGCCCCTGGACCAGGGCCGCGACCAACGTGTCCGGAGACAGCGCGCGCAGCACCCGATAGCTGAAGAACGACTGCCCTCCCGGGGAGGGCTGGCCCTGGCCGAGCTGGTCGACCGCGAGCCGGGCGAAGCGCCGCAGCGCCTCCTCGTCGCCGGACAGCAGCAGACGCAGCAGCTCCGCGCGCATCCACTCGGTGAGCTGACCGGGGTCGCCGCCGGCCACGGGCATGCCGTCGGCGTCCCCGGCCTCCCCCGGCTCGCCGTCCGGGGCGCCGTCGCCACCACCGGTTCCCGGCCGGTCCGACAGCGGCCACCACAGGTCGAACAGCACGTCGAAGGTCGGCCGCTGGGCCGCCCGCTGCAGCAGCACCGCGCCCAGGCCGTGCCGCAGCTGCTCCCGGTCGAGCAGGTCCACCACGGTGAGCACCTCGGCGGCGTCCACCGCCTGACTGATCCCGACCGGGACGCCGGCCTCCCGCACTGCCCGGACGAAGCCGTCCAGGTGCCCGGTGAGCCCGCCCGGGACGGTGGCGTCCGGGGCGGGCATCAGTTCAGCCGGAGCTCGGCGGCGGCCCGGGCCTGGTCGCTGGCGTGCTTGAGCACCACGCCGAGCGTCGCCTTGACCGCTGCCTCGTCCAGGGTGTCCAGGCTCAGGGCCAGCAGCGTCTGCGCCCAGTCCAGCGTCTCGGAGATCGACGGGGACTTCTTCAACTCCAACGCGCGCATCGCCCGCACGGTGCGCACCAGCTGGTCGGCCAGCGCCGGCGCCAGGTCGGGCACCCGGGACAGCACGATCTCCCGCTCCCGCTCGGCGGTCGGGTAGTCCAGCGCCAGGTACAGGCAGCGGCGCTTGAGCGCCTCGGAGAGCTCGCGGGTGGCGTTGGAAGTGAGTACCACCAGCGGCCGGCGCACGGCGGTGATCGTGCCCAGCTCGGGGATGGTGACCTGGAAGTCGCTGAGGACCTCCAGCAACAGGCCCTCCACCTCGACGTCGGCCTTGTCGGTCTCGTCGATGAGCAGCACGGTGGGGTCGGTGCGGCGGATCGCGGTGAGCAGCGGGCGGGAGAGCAGGAACTCCTCGCCGAAGACATCGTCGTGCACGCTGTGCCAGTCGGCGCCGCCGTCGGTGCCGGCACCGGCCGCCGAGATGCGGAGCAGCTGCTTCTTGTAGTTCCACTCGTACAGGGCCCGGGCCTCGTCCAGCCCCTCGTAGCACTGCAGCCGGATCAGCTCCGCGCCCGTCGCCGTCGCCAGCGCCTTGGCGAGCTCGGTCTTGCCCACCCCGGCCGGCCCCTCGACCAGCAAGGGCTTGCCCAGCCGGTCGGCGAGGAAGACGGTGGTGGCGATCTGGTGGTCGGGCAGGTAGCCCGCCGCGGACAACCGGGCGGTCACGTCGGCGACGTCGGCGAACTGGGCGGCGTGCGTCGGCGGGCGGGGCATGCGGCTCCTCGATGGGGCGGCGGGGTGGGTGGCTGCTTGCGGCGGCGGGGTGGGTGGCTGCTCGAGCTCGCCGGCGGGTGTGCCGGTCAGCGGATGTGGCCGCTGCCGGTCACGACGTAGGTGGTCGACGTCAGCTCGGGCAGGCCCAGCGGCCCCCGGGCGTGCAGCTTCTGGGTGGAGATGCCGATCTCGGCGCCGAACCCGAACTCCCCGCCGTCGGTGAACCGGGTGGAGGCGTTGACCAGGACGGCGGCGGCGTCGACGCCGGCGGTGAACGCGGCGATCGCGGTCGCCGAGTCGGCCACGATCGCCTCGCTGTGCCCGCTGCCCCACCGGTCGATGTGGTCCAGCGCCTGCGGTAGGTCCTCGACCACCCGCACCGCCATGTCCAGCGACAGGTACTCGGTGGCCCAGTCCTCGTCGGTGGCCGGGACGACGGACTCGTGCGCGGCCCGGGCGCGGTCGTCGCCGTGCAGGGTCACCCCCGCGTCGGCCAGCGCGGACAGCAGCCGGGGCAGGAACGGCACGTCCCGGTGCACCAGCAGCGTCTCGGCGGAGTTGCAGACGCTGACCCGGTGGGTCTTCGAGTTCAGCACGATCGCCTCGGCGGTCGTGGCGTCGGCGGAGGCGTCGACGTAGACGTGGCAGTTGCCGACGCCGGTCTCGATCACCGGCACCGTCGCCTCCCGCACGACCCGCTGGATGAGGGAGGCCCCGCCGCGGGGGATGACCACGTCGACCAGCCCGCGGGCGTTCAGCAGCTCCCCCACCGACGCCCGGTCGGCGGGCAGCAGGGCGATCGAGCCGGCCGGCAGTCCGGCCTTCTCGGCGGCCTCGCTGAGGACGGCGACCAGGGCGGTGTTGGTGCGGTGCGCCGAGGCCGAGCCGCGCAGCAGCGCCGCATTGCCGCTCTTGAGGCACAACCCGGCGGCGTCGACGGTGACGTTCGGGCGGGCCTCGTAGATGATGCCGACCACGCCGAGCGGCACGCGCACCTGGCGCAGCTGCAGGCCGTTGGGCAGCCTCGACCCGCGGACGACGTCGCCGACCGGGTCGGGCAGGGCGACAAGTGCGCGCAGGGCTCCGGCGACGGCCGCCAGCCGGGGTGCGTCCAGCCGCAGCCGGTCCAGCAGCGACTCCGGCGTCCCCTCGGCCGCGGCCGCCTCGACGTCGGCGGCGTTGGCGGCGAGCACCTCGTCGGCCCGCTCCAGCAGCGCGTCGGCCATGGCGGCCAGGGCGGCGTCCTTGGTGTCGGTGGGCAGGGTGCGCAGCACGCGGGCGGCCTCGCGGGCACGCTCCGCGGCAGCCCCGATCAGGGGCAGGTCGGCGGCGGACACGCACCGAGACTACGCGGCGGCCGTTCGAGGCATAGGAGGCTTTCCCCCGGTCTGCGAGCCCCGGACCGGGTGTAAAGCTTCCTATGCCTCAGGGGTGAGCGGGCGGTGCCGGGCCAGCCGGTGCCGCAGCCCGGTTCGGACGGTGGGCCACTCGGCGTCGGTGATGGAGAAGACGACCGTGTCGCGCAGCGTGCCGTCGGGCTGCCGCCGGTGGTTGCGCAGCACGCCGTCCTGCTTGGCGCCCAGCGCGGCGATCGCCGTCCGGGACTGGGCGTTGTGCCAGTGGGTGCGCAACTCCACCGCGATGCAGGCGAGGGTCTCGAAGGCGTGGGTGAGCAGCAGCAGCTTGCTCTCGGTGTTCACCCCGGTGCGCTGGGCGGAGGCGGCGGTCCACGTGTAGCCGATCTCCAGCCGGGGCGTCGCGGCGTCGACGTGGCAGTAGGTGGTCATGCCCAGCGCCGTCCCGGTGCCGGCCCGGCGCACGGTGAACGGCAGCATCGTCCCGGCAGCGTGCTCGGCCAGCTTGCCGTCGATGTCGGCCACCATCGAGTCCGGGCTCGGCACGGAGGTGTACCAGAGCTCCCAGAGCCGCCCGTCCGACACGGCGGTGGCGAGCTCGCCGGCGTGCTCCCGCCGCAACGGCTCGAGGACGACGATGTCCCCGGTCAGCGTGACCGGCTCGAGAAACGCCACGGTCAGCCCCGCAGCGCCCGGAGCACCCGCTTGCGGGTCTCCCCGGTGAGCCGGTCGACGAACAGCTTGCCGTCGAGGTGGTCGACCTCGTGCTGCAGGCAGCGCGCCATCAGGCCCGAGCCCTCCAGGCGCACGGGCTCACCGTGCACGTCGAACCCCTCCGTGGCGCAGTGCATCGCCCGCGCGGTGGGCGCGTACAGGCCCGGGATGGACAGGCAGCCCTCGTCCTCGTCCTGGAGCTCCTCGGACCGTTCGACGATGACCGGGTTGACCAGGTGGCCGATGACCCCGTCGACGTTGTAGGAGAAGACCCGCAGACCCACGCCGATCTGCGGGGCGGCCACGCCGGCGCGGCCGGGGTTGTCGACGGTCTCCTCCAGGTCGCGGACGAGAGCGGCCAGGTCACGGTCGAAGGCCCGCACCGGGTCGGCCGGCGTGCGCAGCACGGGGTCCCCGAGCACGCGGATGGGACGAGTGGTCACGCCGGGAAGTCTCTCAGCCCACGATCCGGCGTCCGACGAGCACCATCTCGTCGCGGTGCACGACCTCACGGCGGTGCTCGGGGTCCAGCTCGGAGGTCTTCCGCCCCAGCAGGTCGGGCAGCTCGCGGGCGTCGTAGGCGACCAGGCCGCGGGCCACCACGAGCCCGTCGGGAGCGACCAGCTCCACCGGGTCGTCGGCGAGGAACTCCCCGGTGACCCCGATGATGCCGGCGGCCAGCAGCGAGGCGTGCCGCTCCCGGACCGCGCGCACGGCGCCCTCGTCGAGCAGCAGGCGGCCGCGCGGGCGGCTGGCGTAGCGCAGCCAGAACTGCCGCGCCGAGGGCCGCCGGCCGGACGGGGCGAACAGCGTGCCCACCCGCTCCCCCGCCAGCGCCGCCGCGGCCTGCGGGGTGGAGGTGACCACCACGGGCACGCCCGCGGAGGCTGCGATGAAGGCGGCCTCCACCTTGGTGGCCATCCCACCGGTGCCCACCCCGTTGCGGCTGGCCGAGCCGAGGGTGACCGCGGCCAGGTCCGCCGGCGAGCGCACCGTGTCGACGAGCTGGGCGGGCCCGATGCGCGGGTCGCCGTCGTAGACGCCGTCGACGTCGGACAGCAGCACCAGCGCGTCCGCGGCGGCCACGTGGGCCACCAACGCGGCGAGCCGGTCGTTGTCGCCGAAGCGGATCTCCTCGGTGGCCACCGTGTCGTTCTCGTTGACGATCGGCAGCACCCCGAGGGCGAGCAGCCGGTCCACCGTCTGCCGGGCGTTGCGGTAGTGGCCGCGCCGGGTGAGGTCGTCGGCGGTGAGCAGGACCTGCCCGACGGTCACCTCGTGGACGGCGAAGGCGTCGGCGTAGGTCTGCACCAGGCGCAGCTGACCGACGCTGGCCGCGGCCTGGGCGGTGGCCAGGTCACGGGGCCGGCCGGTCAGCCCGAGGGGGGCCAGGCCGGCGGCGATCGCACCGGAGGAGACCAGCACCACCTCGCGGCCGGCTGCGCGCAGGGCGCCCAGGACGTCGACCAGGGCCCGCAGCCGGTCGACGTCGAGCCCACCGGGCAGGGTGGTCAGCGACGAGGAGCCGACCTTGACCACGACCCGGCGGGCTTCGCCGATCTGCGGCCGGGCGCTCACCGTTCGTCGTCGGCGGGAACGGCGTCCTGGTCGGGCTCGGGCTCGTCATCCAGCGGGGTCAGCTCGTAGGGCACCCGACGGGCCTTCTTGGCCGCCAGCCGCTCGTTGGCCCGGACCCGGCTGTCGCTCTCCAGCCGGGTGTCGGTGCCGCGGCCGCCCAGCCCGGCGGTCTCCTCGATCGAGAGGGTGCCGGCCGGCAGCGTGGGCTCCCAGTCGAAGGTCACGTCGCCGACCGTGATCGCGTCGCCCGGGACGGCGCCGACCTTCGCCAACTTCTCCTCGACGCCCAGCCGGTTGAGCCGGTCGGCCAGGTAGCCGACGGCCTCGTCGTTGGTGAAGTCGGTCTGCCGGACCCAGCGCTCGGGCCGGGCGCCCAGCACGACCCATCCGTCGGTGCGCGGGTCGGGCTCGACGGTGAAGCCGCCGTCGTCGACCGCGCGCGGGGTGATCGTGATCGGCGCGGCCTCGAGCGCGGGCAGTGACGCCCGGTGCTCCTCGACCGCCTTGGCCAGCGCGAAGCCGAGCTCGGGCAGGCCCTCACCGGTGGCCGCGCTGATGGCGAAGACCTGCAGCCCGCGGGCCTCCAGAGCGGGGCGGACTAGGTCGACGAGCTCCCGGCCGTCCGGCACGTCGATCTTGTTGAGCACGGCGATCTGCAGCCGCCCGACGAGGTCGAGCTCGTCGCCGCCGTACTCGCGCAGCTCGTGCTCGAGCGCGACGATGTCGGTCTCCGGGTCGCGGCCGGGCTCCATGGTGGCCATGTCGATCACGTGCACCAGGACGGCGCAGCGCTCGACGTGCCGAAGGAACTGCAGGCCCAGACCCTTGCCGACCGACGCGCCGGGGATCAGGCCGGGGACGTCGGCCATCGTGTACGTCGTGTCGCCGGAGCGGATGACGCCCAGCTGCGGCACGAGGGTGGTGAACGGATAGTCGGCGATCTTCGGCCGGGCCGCGGACATGGCCGCCACCAGCGAGGACTTGCCCGCCGAGGGAAAGCCCACCAGACCGACGTCGGCGACGCTCTTGAGCTCGATGACGGCGTCGACGGTCTCCCCGGGCTCGCCGAGCAGGGCGAAGCCGGGGGCCTTGCGGCGAGCGTTGGCCAGCGCGGCGTTGCCGAGACCGCCCTTGCCGCCCTTGGCGAGCACGATCCGGGCGCCCACGCCGACGAGGTCGGCGATCTGCTTGCCGTCCACGGTCACGACCGTGCCCGAGGGCACCCGAAGGACGAGGTCCTCGCCGCGGCCACCGTTGCGGTAGTTGCCTGCGGCTGGCCGGCCGTTGCCGGCCCTCTGGTGCGGGCTGTGGTGGAAGTCCAACAGCGTGTGCACGCTGGCGTCGACCTCGACGACGATGTCGCCGCCGTCACCGCCGTCGCCACCGTCGGGGCCACCGAGGGGCTTGAACTTCTCGCGGTGGACGGAGCTGACGCCGTTGGCGCCGTTGCCTGCTGCCACGTGCACGGTCACGCGGTCGATGAAAGCGGCCATGATCGCCGCCTCTCTGCGTTTACGGCCCTACGGGAACAGGGGAACTGCCGCTCCGCCCAGCGCCGACCGGGGTCGGCGCTGGGCGGAGGGGGCAGGTGGTGCGGGTGGTGCTGGGTCAGACGGCGACGGGGGTCCTGGCCGGGACGGCCGAGATCGCGACCTCGCGCCGGCCACGGCGGAACCCGAAGGTCACCGCGCCCGGGACGAGGGCGAACAAGGTGTCGTCCTTGCCGCGGCCGACGCCGAGACCCGGGTGGAAGTGGGTGCCGCGCTGGCGGACGATGATCTCGCCGGCCTTCACGACCTGACCACCGAAGCGCTTGACGCCGAGGCGCTGCGCATTCGAGTCGCGGCCGTTACGGGAGGACGAGGCGCCCTTCTTGTGTGCCATGTCGTCGTCAGCCCTTCGTGATGTCGCGGACCACGACGTCGGTCAGGGGCTGACGGTGCCCCTGCCGCTTGTGGTAACCGGTCTTGTTCTTGAACTTGTGGATGTGGATCTTCGGGCCCTTGCTGTGGCCGACGATCTCACCGGTCACGGTGACGCCGGCGAGAGCCTGGGCGTCGGCGGTGACGGTGTCACCGTCGACCAGGAGCACGGCCGGGAGGGTGAGGGTGTCACCGGCCTCTCCGACCAGCCGGTTCACGGTGAAGGTGTCACCGACACCCACCTTGTGCTGCTTGCCACCGGCCTTGACGACTGCGTACACCACTGACTCCTCGATCGGTTCTTCGTGTCCTGCGCGCACGACCGGTACGGGGCCGGGTGCTGGACGGGTCGCGGTCACCGACCAGGCGGCACGCGAAGTGCGCGGCCCGTGGCGATGCAACCCGGCCAGCGTACCCGAGGCACACGGCCCGGGTCGAACGCGGTCGGCACGGCCCCGGATGGGGCCGTGCCCTGCTGGGTGTGCCGGCCGTCAGGCCGGCGGGCCGGCCGGCCGCGAGGCCGCCCGGCGGCGACGCGGTCGCGCCACCGGCTCCTCGACCATGGCCGGCGTGGGCTCGTCGGCCGGTGCCTGGACGGCGTCGGTCGGCACGGTCCTGTCCGGGACCGTCCCTACCGCCAGGGTGGCAGCTGCCGGGGCATCCACCGGCACGGTAGCGGCCTGAGGGGCGTCCGACGGGACCAGCACCACGGTGGAGGTCATCTCCGCCACCTCCGCCGTGGCCGGCGGGGCCGGCGGGGCCGGCGGGGCCGTCGGGGCCGTCGCCGGTACCTCGTCGGCGTTCTCCTCACCGACCTTCTCCTCGTCGACCGTCGTCCCCGGGGCGGTCGCCCCGTCCTCGGTCGCCCCGTCCTCGGTCGCCTCGGGCAGCGCGACGTCGTCCGGAGCCGCGACCGCGGCCACCGCCGGCTCGTCACCGGACTCCGCGCCGGGCACGGCGCCAGGGGTGGGCCCAGCGCCGGCGAGCACGGCGGCGTCCTCGGCCGCACGCGCCTCACCGGACTGGCCCCGACCACGACGGCCGCGGCTGCGTCGGCCACCGCGGCCGACACCCTCGGTCGGGGCGTCCTCGGCGACGCCGGCGCCGGTCGACTCCAGGGCGGCCGCGCCGACCGCCTCGACGGCGTCGTCCACGACGGCCTCGAGCGTGCCGACGGCCTCGGCGGCGTCACGCCGCGGCTGGTCGCCCCCGGAGTCGCGGGAGGAGTCCCGCCCGCCGCGGTCGCGGTCCCGGTTGCGACCGTTCCCGCTCCCGTTGCCGACGGAGGCGCCCCCGCCGTTCCCGCCGCCGTTCCCACCGTTCCCACCGGAACGGCGCTTCTCGTCCACGGGGTCCAGGTGCACCAGCACGCCCCGGCCCCGGCAGTGCTCGCACGGCTCGGAGAACACCTCCAGCAGGCCCTGGCCGACCCGCTTGCGGGTCATCTGGACCAGGCCCAGCGAGGTCACCTCGGCGACCTGGTGCTTGGTGCGGTCCCGGCCCAGGCACTCGGTGAGCCGCCGCAGCACGAGGTCGCGGTTGCTCTCCAGGACCATGTCGATGAAGTCGATGACGATCATGCCGCCGATGTCGCGCAGCCGGAGCTGGCGGACGATCTCCTC
>JAOPUQ010000208.1 GCA_025963425.1 Modestobacter sp.
CCGCGCGGCGGTCGGAGGATTGCGGCACGCCGTCCAGTGTGCGACGCGGTGCCGGGCCGCGCCCGGGTCGGGGTGGGAAGCTGCCCGACGTGGCGGACCGGGGACTGCGCGCGCCCGCGTGGCTGGAAGAGCTGGTCCGCACGAGTCGCCCGGCGGTGCCCTGGCGCGACGTCGTCCGGTTCGCGCTGGTCATCCCGGCTCCGCTGGCCGTCGCCATCGCCGTCGCCGGCGGGGTCACCAGCGGCCCCGAGCTGGGTGCCGGGATCTTCGCCACCACCGGTGCGCTGGCCGCCACCCTGGCCCCGCAGTCCGGACCGCTGCGCACCCGGCTGAACCGGGTGGCCTCCGCGGTGGGCCTCGGGGCGGTGGGGCTGATCGCCGGCACCGCCGCCAGCGGCTCCGGCCTCGCGTCGATCCTGCTGATCGCGGTGCTGGCGGCGGTCGCGGCGCTGATCAGCTCGATCAACGCGACGCTGTCGCTGGGCGGACTGCAGCTGCTGGTCTACACCGCGCTGTCCTCCGGCCTGGTCACCTCGCTGTCCACCGCGGCCGAGGTGGTGTTCTTCTTCGTCGGCGCCGCCTGGGCGACGCTGGCCGTGGTGCTCCAGGCCCACACCGAGCCGGTCGACCCCGACCGGGCCGCGGTCGGCGCGGTCTTCACCGCCATCGGGGACCTGCTCGCCGCCATCGGCACCCCCCGGATGGAGGACAAGCGGCGTGCGCTGACCGAGGCGCTCAACACCGGCTACGACCGGGTCATCCACTCCCGGAGCCACTCGGCGGGCCGCAGCCGCGAGCTCAGTGAGCTGGCCGGCGTGCTCAACGCCGCCGCACCGCTGGTGGAGGCCGCGGTGGCCAGCGCCCGGGCCGAGGTCACCGCCGACTCCCGCGACATCTCCGCCGCCGCCGCCCTCGCGACCGCGGTGACCACCCGCCAGCCGCTGCTCGGGGAACGGCCCCCGCCGGTCGAGGACGGCCCGCAGCAGCGCCGGGCCGTGCGGCACGGCGTCCGGCTGGTGTGGAACGTCGTCGGCGACCCGGAGGAGCGGGCCCACGCCGCGGTCGTCCGCACCGAGATCGGCTGGCGGCTGCGGGTCCGGGACCTCGTCGACAAGACGGTCGGCAACGCGGACTCCCGCGCCTTCGTCGTCCGGCTGGTGCTGTGCATGACGGCGGCCGAGGTCGCCCGCCAGACGCTGCCGGTGATGCGCCCCTACTGGGTGCTGCTGACCGTGGCGATCGTGCTCAAGCCCGACTTCGGCTCGGTCTTCACCCGCGCCGTGCAGCGTGGGGCGGGCACCCTGCTCGGGGTCCTGCTGGGCTCGCTGCTGCTGACCTTCCTGCCGCACAACGCGTGGGTGCTGGTGGCGATGGCCGTGGCGGCCGGGACGCTGCCGTGGGCCCGGGCGGCCAACTTCGGCCTGTTCTCGGTGTTCCAGACCCCGCTGATCATCCTGCTGCTGGACCTCGCCGTCCCCAGCGGCTCGGGCCTGGTCGGTGCCCGGCTGGTGGACACCCTCATCGGCTGCGCCATCGTGCTCGTCTTCGGCTACCTGCTGTGGCCGCAGACCTGGCGGGCCCCGCTGGACGACGCCCTGCTCGGCGCGGCGAGCGCCCTGGGCCGGTTCGTCGATGCCGCCTTCACCGGCTCCCCGGAGGACACCCGGCGGGCGCGGCGGGCCAGCTACCGGGCACTGACCGAGCTGCAGACCCAGCTCCAGCGCCGCCTGGCCGAGCCGCCGCCGATCAGCACCCGGGCGGCCGCCTGGTACCCGGTGATCGTGCAGCTGGAGCGGACGTCGGACGCGGTGACCGAGGCGGTGATCGCCATCCGGGGTGGGGCACCGGCGCCCGAGCCCGGTCAGGTCGCCGTCCTGGGCCGGGCGATCCGCCGCCTCGAGGACGACCTGCGGGCCCACCGGACGCCCGACGACGCCGAGATCCACGCCGAGGGGGTGCTCGCCCCGGTCGCCCGCGAGGTGGATGCCGCCCGTCGGCTGGTGCGCGAGACGACGCCGGGACGGCGGGTCGGCGAGCGCGGCGCCGAGAACGACTGACCCGCCGGGGTCAGGGGCCGGTGAAGGGCAGGTCGCGGGCGCCGTCCTGGGTCATCAGCGCGACCAGCTGCCCGATCGACAGCAAGGCCGGGGTGGTGGCCCCGGCCTGCTCGGCGAGGACGGCGTCCACGGCGGTCACCGCCGCGGAGAAGCGGACCTCCGCCCAGGCCTGTCTCAGCGAGCGCTGCGAGAGGTCCCCATGTGCCGCTGCGCATCGATGTAGCTCAGCCAGGCGGCGTAGCTCAGCCAGGCGGCCTGCCAGGCCTGGCGGGACCCGGCGGTGGGGACGACGGGGATCTGGGTGCCCAGGAACAGCGGCATCTGCCGGCTCGCCGTCTGGCTCAGCTGCACGACCACCTTCACGTCCCGGGTCGCCCGGTAGGTGGCGGCCGGGACCTCCTCCGAGCTGGCGGCGGCCGCCGCGCGCTGCGCATCCCGAAGCAGGCTGGAGACGTCGAGATACTCGCGGTACGTGTCGGTCAGCCCGAACTGCCCGGTGTCCGCCCGCTCCCGCAGCGCGGCCAGCTGGGCCGCGGCCTGCTCGGCGGCGACGGCGCCGACCGACCCGGCGGGGACCGAGGCCCGCTCGGTCGTGGCGCGTGCCTGCGACTCGGCGGTGGCGGCCAGCTGATGCTGGGCGGCCACCATGAGCGGGGTGGCGCCGAGCGCGGCCGCGGCGGTGGGGTCGGACATGGCGGCGAGGGAGAGCACGGACACGACCTCGTGCCCGACGCCGCTGCGCGCGGCATCCAGCTGCGCCACGGTCTGGACGGCGGCCTCGGCGACACGGGTGCGGGCGATGGCGACCGTCAGGACCAGCACGCCCAGCAACGGGACCAGGACCAGCGCGGTGAGGTAGACCCACAGGGGGCACCTCGTCGTCGGCCTCGGACCGACGAGGGATTACTGCGCCACACGATTACTGCTCCACATAGGGAGAACATCGGACACCGGAGGGCGCCGTTGCCCCTCGCCCACCCTTGCGGGTGAACGGACCCGGCTGCCATTCCCCCCGGCAGGGGTGGTGGGCGCGGCAGGGATCGAACCTGCGACCGCTCGCTTGTAAGCAGGGAACGCTCGAACGCCGTGCTCAGCTGCGTCTTGGGCCGACTTCGCCGAGCGTTCGGTCCTCAGTTGAGCGGTCACTGCTGGAGCTGACTCACCCGATGAGCCGGACGCGTCTACAGGGATCTGCGTGCGACCGTAGCCCTTCCGTCTTCCCAACGACCCCCTGCTAGATCTCAGGGGCTGACGAGCCGCATGTCCGGCCAGGCGTCGACGGGCGGCAGATGGTTCGCAAGGAGCGCCCCATCCCGGCGCGGCCCCGGATCATCACGTCCGACACCAAGACTCTCCGTGAACAGCTGCCCGACCTAGTGCCGCGGCTGCCAACGTTCGCCCTGCGGCAGTTGTGGGGCTCGTTGGCGACTGGGCTCGACGGTTTGCGTTCCGCGCACGATCACAAGGCGCGCGAACGCGACGCCACGGTGACAGACCGGTGACGGTACTGCTGCGAGTCTGCCTTCGCCGGGAGCGGCCATGACTTCAGACAAGATTGCGAGAGCGCCGCGCTTAAACGCCGACAGGAGGTCCCGGTCCAAGTATCAGCTTTCCTGGCGAGGGAAGCCTGCGCGAAGGCAGGAGCAAGGCCGGCGTCTCGACCGAGGCAAAGCGGACATGTAGGCGCGCCTCGAGAGACAACACGGGGGATGACCCGGAGACCGTTTAGGACGAAGGGCCGGGCGGTGCAAGGCGGTCAATCGACACGGTACTCAGATATGCCTCAACGACACCGCCAGTTCCTGCCAGCCGCGTCATGTCGCCGACGGCAGACCATCCATTGGCACACAAGGATAGGGGACACGGAGATATGAGCAATGTCTTGTGGGTTCGAGACGACGGCCTCTACGCGGTGTCGCATGTCGACGGCGCAGGCCACCTCGTCCAGACCCAAGAAGGTACCGACGCGGCCCCCAACTGGACCCATGTCATAGCCGTGGGAAACAACGTTGTATGGGTTCGAGACGACGGCCTTTACGCGGTGTCGCATGTCGACGGCGCAGGCCACCTCGTCCAGACCCAAGAAGGTACCGACGCGGCCCCCAAGTGGGCCCACGTTGTAGCGATTGGGTGACTTACTGCGCACATATTAATACAAGGGCGCGACCTCACCAGCACGTCGCTCACTGCGGAAGGTTCAAGCCCATGAACGCTTCGGGTTAGGTGTGAATCATTTGTTCCGTCAGGCGCGCCCAAACCGGTACCATCATGTGCATACGCTACACGACAGACCCTTCATGACAGCCCAAGACCAAGCTGCCCGCGATTTTGCCGACCGGGCCCACCCCATACTTGCCGAGGAAGAAACTCATGGCTTGCACCATTCCCCCAGGTACCGCCGGAATCACGAGGGCAGGACAGCACAGGTCGGCCCACACCTGTGTCAACCTCGGCGAGGCTTTCCTCGTCCTACGCATAGCTACGAGGCGTGCGGCGCCGCCTCCTTATAGGGCGGCAGCTAGCAGTCTGCATCGGACTCAGGGGGGGCACTGACATGGCCGAGCTCACATGGAGAGATCAAACCTCCTTCGCGAAGCCCTTCAACCAAATCACCTTCGTCAACGCCTGCAGCGGTTTAGCGGTCGGCGGCGACGGAGGCATCGGAACCACCTCCGATGGCGGCAACCACTGGACCCTACGAAGCTCAGGAACCACGGTGACGCTTCGGGACGTGGCCGCGATTGGCTTCGACCACGCATGGGTCGTCGGCGACGACGGCACCATCGTGGCTACCGCAAACGGCGGCGCCACCTTTGAATCCTTAGACTCGGGCACCGCCGAAAACCTCCATGGGGTTTCCTTCGCGACGGTCGACACGGGCTGGGTGGTCGGTGAAAACGGTACCATCTTGGCGACTACAAACGGCGGTACCACCTTCACGCCTCAAAGCAACCCAGACCCCTCCCTTCAAAGCCTGATCGACGTAGTGTTCGTGGACGCCAATACCGGTTTTGCGGTCGGTAGCGCCGGCACAATCTTGAACACCACAAACGGGGGCGCCACCTGGACCGTCCAGTTGTCAGGAGTCAGCGCCCAGCTCCTCGGGGTGGACTTCGTCAATTCGATGACCGGTTCGGTGGTCGGCCGGGACGGCACGATCTTGAACACCACAAGCGGGGGCGCCACCTGGGATCCCCGATCCTCAGGTAGCGCCACGGTCATCCTCCTCGGGGTGGACTTCGTCGATGCCATGACCGGGTGGGTGGTAGGCACGGACGACACCATCTTGGCGACCACCGATGGCGGCGCCACCTACGTGCCCCAATCCCATCCGGGAGGCGGACCTGCCTTCAGCAACAACACCGGTGTGAGCTTCCCCGACGCCTGCAACGGTTACGTGGTCGCTAGCAACAGGATCCTGAAGTACTCGTATTCACTCTAAGGAGCGCCACACCGAGGAGCGCTAGTAGCACGTCGACGCTTCTCGCTTCTTTGTATGACAAGCGGTCGTTTACGCACCGTCGTGACTTCTGCAGCGCCTCCGCGCCGACACCCAGCTTCGGCCCGAGACCTTCGCGCACGCATAGGGCGTCGGGTACTCCACGAGCCGGTCCATCGCCATCCGCAGCGCCCGCTCACGCTGCTCGGCCGGGTACTTCTTCCCTGGCATGATCTACATCCTCCCCAAAGAAGGAAGCGGCACAAAACCCGGGACGGTTCACAGGCACTTCCGGGGCATGAGGTACTGCGACTCGCACGAAGCATTGGACCCGAAACTTTGGTATCTGGACTTCTCGATGACAATAGAAACCTTCGAGGAGTGCGTTCGCCCCTTGACGGCGCCCGCATCAGGGCTCGTGCGAGGTCGTCAAACGGGTGGCTGGGCTGCTCAATGCCGCCGGAGAGCGGTTGTGGTCCGGTGCCGAGCATGGGTCGCGACCGACAACGGACCGACCGTCAGGTCGCGCAGACCAAGGCAGGAGGCGAGTCCGCCGTACCTCCGCGGCATCGCTGGACTGCGCCAACCCATAAGGCGAATTAGATCAGACTACCCACCACGATCATCGACGATCGGTCGATTTCCTCCTCGCGAACGAGCCAGCGGAAGAACTGCTGCAACGCCCTGAAGAGGCATCGAGCCGATGCAGGATTTCCTCCTTGTTCATGTCAGCCAGGCAGCCTGCCAGCCCTGCCCGCGTGAGCTGGCGGGGATCGTCCGGGCCGTCGTTGGCCTCCACCCACTGCGCCATCTTGTTGACAGCCCCGAGGTAGAGACGCAAACGTGTTGAGAAACTTTCTCTCCGCCTCAAGATGTGGAGAAGTCCCGTCGTCGGGCCTGCCACTCTCTGTCACATTGCCACATGGGTCACGCGGTCACAGAGCCCTGCGCTAGCGACTGAGTCACCCGTTCCCGAACATGGGCCAGGTCAAAGCGGGTATGTGGGCGCGGCAGGGATCGAACCTGCGACCGCTCGCTTGTAAGCGGGGAACGCCGAAACGCTGTGCTCACCAGCACCTGTGCAGCTTCGCGTCGAGCGTCGTGAACTCAGTTGAGCGGTCACTGTTGCGCTGCCCTGAAGGTGCGTCAATGCATCGGAAGTGTCAAGACACTTGCGACGCTATAGCCCGCGCGTCGGCCTCTCGAACGGTGCTGCGTGGCAGCGTACCCAGGACCGCCTATCGACCCCGCCCCGAACGTCCCTGCCCTGTAGTTGGTGCCCGCGCCACCGGACTGTGGCCCCGCTGGCCGCACGTACGACCCTGCGGCGGCCTGAGGCCCTGGCCGGATTCGTCTTGAGAGACCAGCCAGGCGCCCAGGTCCGACGCCGCCCTGTTGTTTCGGGCCAGGTCTCCTGCCGCCACGCGGCGATCTGCGCCTCGTTGCGCTCGGCCGCCCACCGGGCCGGGACCTGCACGCTCCAGCCAAGCCAGTGAGGCAGCGCATCCAGCCCGGCCAGGGTGTAGCGCACGCCGAACCGCTCGCGCACCACCGCGACGATGCCGGTCAACGTCCAGCACTGGTCCGCTCATCCCCACGCCGCCGGGCCGGCGCCACCAGCTGCTCCTGCAGGTCGGCCAGTTGAGCGGGGCTGCGCCTGCAGCGCGCCCCACCGGGCCCTTCGACGCCAGCGCCGGCCGGCCGCCGCGGCCAGCGCCCGCCGCCACCGGTTCGCCGACATCCGGGCCACCCGGAAGCGGTCGGCCACCTCCTGGTCGCTGGCACCGCTCTCGATCAACTCCGCGCCCGCCAGCCGCACCTGCACCCGCCGGGCCCGCTCGTGGGCGGTCAGCCGGCCACCGTCGGGTACCTCATGCCTCCGGCATAGCGCACACTGCGTCGACCGTCGGCAACGTGGGCCCACGGCTCTGGACCGACACTTCCATCCGCGCAATACTGACTTGCTTGGTCCGCCCCGATCCCAACAGGTCGGCACGCCGAAGCGAACGACGCGAGCGAGCCCTCTGGGCACAGCCCGATCTCGAAGAGAGTGCGCCCTGAGGCAGGGGCTCATGCTTGGGGAGAAGCGATGGCTTGGTCAGTCTGGGGACGATGGTGGGAACACTGCAGCTGCAAGATGTGGTGCCCGTGTTGGCTCGGCCCAGCGGAACCCGACCAGGGGTGGTGCTCGGGGGTCCTGTTTCTTCGATATCCAAGAAGGACAGTTTGACGGAGTAGATCTCCGCGGCGGGAAGGTCGTCTTCCGAGCCGACTGGCCTGCGGACTTCTTCAGTGGTAACGGCATCGCCCGTTTGTATCTCGATGAGTCAGCGAGCCAAGAGCAGCGGGCTGAGCTCGAGGGAATATTTGCAGGCAGACGAGGCGGGCATCTTGAGGCCGTCTGGCAGGGGACGATCTCAGAGTGGCTTGCCTCGGAGGTCACCAGAATTCAGTTGGACGACGGCGAGGCTCCGTCCATGCGCATCGGGGATGTCGGTGACGTGCAGTACCAGGCGCCGGTTCAGGACCCGACGGGCAGGGCAACAGCAGTGCAGGATGCTGCGGCGGCCACGGCTTTCGCGCTCGGAACAGTCAATCTGACCCGAAGTGACGGCAGCCGCTGGTCCGGACCCGACATGCGGGAATGGGAGAGCGGCGGCTCGGGCACGTCGGGCACCTTCGCCTGGAGTTCCTGAACTCCTGGGCGCCAGCGTCTGGGCCGGTTGTCCCCTTCGTGAGCTGTCGACGGAGAGCCTGCTAGGCCCTGTTTGAGAAGTCGTCCGAGGCAAGCGAACTTCGCTGGGGTACCGACAGTCATCACACGGTGCCGTACGGCAGTCATCACACAGGTCATGGGACGCGTTCCCAAACGCTCGCGGAGAGGCTGTCGGTGTAGCCGTCGTAGGCCAGTGTCGTGGTCGCCAGCGTCACGCCGGCCACGACGCGGTTGATCCGGAAGGCGGCGACGTCGGCCTTGTGTACCACCTGGTCGTCGGCGCTCGTGCATACCTCGTTGAAGGTGACCGACGACCTGGCACCGGCGGCCATGCACTCCGTGATCCAGGCGCCGTCCCGGGTCTGCACGTCGAGCGAATACGTGCCTTGTGCCGTCGCCGTCCATGTCAGGGCGACGGTGTTGAGCGTGTTCAGGGTGCCGTCGGCCTTGAACATCAGCGGCTGGATGTAGACGTCGCGGCCGTCGTAGCCGCCGGTCGAGGTGAACCTGGCGACGTGGTACAGCGTGTAGAACTGGCCATTCCGGTCGGTGACGGTGTTGTGTCCCTGGTTCTCGATCAGCCGGCCGTCGTGCGTCTCGAGCGGCGAGGAGAAGGAATACGGCGGATGCCGGCGGGTCAGGTCGCTCACCTGGGCACCCACGAAGTACTCCAACGCGTACCGGCCGCCAAAGCCGCCCTGGCTGTAGAAGAGGTACTGCAGGCCGTCGCGGCTGAAGAGAGTGGGTGCCTCGTTGACGCCCTGCTCGGCGGGCGTGGTCGGCCGGGTCACCTCGAAGACCTGCCCCGGTGCGTCCAGCGGAAAGGCGGACACCACCTCGCCGTCCCCCGGATCGAACCAGGTGTAGTGCATCCACCAGCGCGAGCCGTCGAAGTACATCGACGGGTCCAGCCGCATCGCCTTGTTGCACCCGTCAGGCGGGCAGCCCGCCGTCACGTAGGTGCGGGGATAGGTAGTCCCATCGTTGATCATGTGCGGCGCACCGAACTGCATGTCGTTGGTCGCGCTCGGCGCCGTCGCATAGAAAATCGTCGACGAACTGTTGCCCGAGGGACAGGCGGCGCCCTTGGCCACGCGAGAAGCCGTGAAATAGAGCACGTAGTCGGCGCCCGGCTTCTCCAGGTCCGGCGCCCACTCGTCGCAGTAATCGTAGCGGGAGTCGTACTGGTCCGGATCGTATCGGCGCAGCAGGCTGAACGTCTGCAGGTCGCTCGATGTGTAGATCGACAGGAAATGCCGTGACGATGTCCCGGAGAGGAAATACAGGTTGTCATCGACCTTGTAGACGTCCGGGTCGGCGAGTCCCTCGACGACGAGCTTCCGGGCGTTCGGCGAGGTGTCGGCGTTCGCCGGGCCGGTGCCCACCAGCAGGGGCAGGAAGACGGCGAACAGGCCGAACAGGGCGAGCTCCCGCATGCGGCATCGGTGAGGCCTCAGCGGCGGCAACAGCGGAGCCGCCCGCTCCCACAGCCCATCGGTCACGAGCTCCTCGATCACCCGGATCAACATGCTCAAGCCCTATCGGTCCTATGCCAAAGAATCGTCCGAATACCAACTTCGGATAGCTGAGGTAGGGCGGTCAGGTTCCAGGGTTGGCGAGGAAACCTTGAACGATGGGCTGACGGCCCGCCGCGCTGGTGGGGTGGCTCAAACTACCAGCAACCCGTTTGGTACGGGAATGTCAGTGTCGCCAGAAGTCCCGGGATACCACGCGCGCAGGTCCGGTACGGCTGGTCGAGCTGATCGTTCGATGCGGTCCTCCAGCGCGACGACCTGCGCCGTCTCGACGCCTGCCGACCCGGAGACGCCCTCGTCGTGCAGCAGGGCCCGCAGGCCCTCGTGGGAGATGTCGTCGACCACCCCTCGGCGACCAGAAACTTGGCCAGCCTTCGGCAGGCTCCCGTCGAAAACGGCAGATGATCCACTGGCCGGTTCAGGCGATCTTCGTGATCCGGCCCGCTGCTTGACGTCGAACCTCGATGGCCGCCGGCGTAGCGAGGCCCGCAGCGAGTCGAAGCCGTCGGCGGTGGGATTGTGCAGTACGTCGTGGACCCGGACCGGCCTGGTGAGCGTCACCTGCGCGATCGTGGGCATCCTGCGGGTCGTCCGTGTCGGTG
>JAOPUQ010000214.1 GCA_025963425.1 Modestobacter sp.
CGCCCACGAGGAGGGCGGCGAGCGCCTGTACTCGATCAACACCGAGCGCTTCCTCGGCGACGAGCAGGGCAACGTCCGGGCGCTGCTGGTGCACGACGTGGAGATGGTCGACGGGAAGTTCCAGAAGATCGAGGGCACCGAGCGCGAGCTGCCGGCCGACCTGGTGCTGCTGGCCATGGGCTTCACCGGTGCCCAGCGCGAGGGCCTGGTCGACGGCCTGGGCGCCGAGGTCGACGGACGCGGCAACGTCGTCCGCGACTCGGAGTTCATGACCACCGTCCCCGGCGTGTTCGTCAGCGGGGACATGGGGCGCGGGCAGTCGCTGATCGTCTGGGCGATCTCCGAGGGGCGGGCCGCGGCCGGCGCGGTCGACAACTGGCTGACCGGCAACTCGATGCTGCCGCGGCCGGTCACCCCGACGGCGGTGCCGCTCCGATGACCGCGGCCCGATAGGTTCAACGCATGTCTCGCCGTGCCAAGATCGTTTGTACGTTGGGGCCGGCGACCGGCACCCTGGAGCAGATCACCGCGCTGGTCGAGTCGGGCATGGACGTCGCCCGGCTCAACTTCAGTCACGGCAAGCACACCGACCACGAGGCCGCATACCACATGGTTCGGGAGGCGTCGGACAAGGTCGGTCGCGCCGTCGCCGTCCTGGCCGACCTGCAGGGCCCCAAGATCCGGCTCGGCACCTTCGCAGACGGCCCGGTCACCTGGGCCACCGGCAGCCGGGTGTGCGTCACCGTCGAGGACGTCGAGGGCACCGCCGAGCGGGTGTCGACCACCTACAAGGACCTCGCCAACGACGTCCGCGTCGGTGACCGGCTGCTCGTCGACGACGGCAAGCTCGCGCTCACCGTGGTTGAGGTCGACGGCCCGGACGTGTGGTGCCTGGTGGTCGAGGGCGGTCAGGTCTCCAACAACAAGGGCCTGTCGCTGCCCGGGGTCGCCGTCAGCGTCCCGGCGCTGTCGGAGAAGGACATCGAGGATCTGCGTTTCGCCCTGTCGCTGTCGGTGGACTTCGTCGCACTGTCGTTCGTCCGGCACCCGCGGGACGCCGACCTGGTGCGCGAGATCATGCGCCAGGAGGACGTCGAGGTCCCGGTGATCGCCAAGCTGGAGAAGCCCGAGGCGGTGGAGAACCTCGAGGCCATCGTGGAGGCCTTCGACGGGATCATGGTCGCCCGCGGTGACCTCGGGGTCGAGCTGCCCCTGGAGCAGGTGCCGCTGGTGCAGAAGCGGGCCGTGCAGGCCGCCCGCGAGCGCAACAAGCCGGTCATCGTGGCCACCCAGATGCTCGAGTCGATGATCAGCGCCTCCCGGCCCACCCGGGCCGAGGCCTCCGACGTCGCCAACGCCGTCCTCGACGGCGCCGACGCGGTGATGCTGTCCGGCGAGACCTCGGTCGGGAAGTTCCCGATCGCCGCGGTGCGCACCATGGAACGGATCATCGACGCCGTCGAGTCCGACGAGGTCCGCGTCCCCGACCTCAAGCGGGCCTCCCGGTCCCGGTCCGGCGCGATCGTGCGGGCCGCGAAGGACGTCGGGGAGCAGATGGAGGGCGTCGCCGCGCTGGCGGCCTTCACCTCCACCGGCAACACGGCCCAGCGGCTGGCGGCCCTGCACACCCGGCTGCCGATCCTGGCCTTCACCACCGATGCGCGGGTGCGCAGCCGGCTGGCGCTGTCCTGGGGGGTGGAGTCCTTCCTGGTCCCCGAGGTCACCCACACCGACGACATGGTGCGGCAGGTGGACTTCTCACTGCTGTCCATCGGCCGGCTCAAGGAGGGCGACCGCGTGGTCGTCGTCGCCGGCAGCCCGCCGAACACCGTCGGCTCCACCAACCTGGTCCGCGTCCACGAGGTGGGGACCGACGCGTGAGCCCGCCGACGTCGCCGTCCCCGTCGGCGGTCGGCGGCACCCCCGCCGCTGAGCTGCTCCAGGTCCTGGCGCTGGATGAGCGGAGCCCCGACTGCTTCGTGGGCACCACGCCCACCACGCCGCAGCAGCGGATCTTCGGCGGCCAGGTGGCGGCGCAGGCGCTGACCGCGGCGAGCGCCACGGTGAGCCGGGAGCGGGCGGTGCACTCGCTGCACTCGTACTTCCTGCGCCCCGGTGACCCGCAGGAGGAGATCCGCTACCAGGTGGAGCGGATCCGGGAGGGGCGGTCGTTCAGCACCCGGCGGGTGCTGGCCTCCCAGACCCGGCGCGGTGAGGATGTGGCGATCTTCGCGCTGACCGCCGACTTCCACGCCGGGGAGCGGGCGGTCGTCGAGCACTCGCTGCCGATGCCGGTCGTGCCCGGCCCCGACGGGCTGCCGGGGCTCGCCGAGGTCGTCGCCGCCCACCCGGATGCCTCCGGGTGGATGGCGACGATGGGGCAGGTGGTCGAGCAGCGTTTCCTCGCCGACCCCTTCGACCCGCAGCCGAAGCTCTCGCCGCACACCGCGTCGCGGGGCTGGTTCCGGGTGGCCGGGCGGCTACCCGAGGACGAGGCCGTGCACGCCGCTGCGCTGACCTTCGTCAGCGACCTGACGCTGCTCACCGCCGGGCTCGCGCGGGTCGGTGGCGGCTGGGGCGGGAGCACCGTGGGGGCCAGCCTCGACCACGCGGTGTGGTTCCACCGCCCCATGCGCGCCGACGAGTGGTTCCTCTACGAGACCGACAGCCCGGCCGCGGCCAGTGGCCGGGCGCTGTGCTTCGGCCAGATCTGGGCTACCGACGGCAGCCACGTGGCCACTGTCGTCCAGGAGGGGCTGCTCCGCTCACTCGGCGGCTGAGGGCTCCTGGTCGGACGGGGCGTCGACGGCCACCTCGACGGCCACGTCGACGGCCACGTCGGCCGGGGTGGGGTCCTGGGCGGTCGCGGGCTGCTCAGCTGCTGCGGCCTCGGTTGCCGCCTGTGCCTCGGCTGTGGCCGCTGCCTGGGCTGCTGCGGCGGCTGCCGCCTGCGCCTCCGCTGCTGCCTTCGCCTCCGCCTCCGCAGCCTCCCTCGCCCGCTGCTCCGCGGCGCGCCGCTCGGCGAGCTGCTCGGCGAAGTCGTTGGCCAGCCAGTCGTGCGCCTCGCACAGCAGGGTCCACAGCCGCTCCACGTGCCGGTGGGCGGTCGTGGGGGCGCCCACCGCCACCCGGAGGACCGTCGAGCCGCCGACGGTGGTGTGGGTCAGGAAGACCTCGCCGCCGTCGTTCAGCCGCTCCAGCAGGGTCATCGTGGCGACGTCGGCGTCCACCTCGCCCGCCCAGCGGGGCTTGAGGCAGACCAGCGACAGCGGGTGCGGGGTCGCGACGTCGAACCGGTCGTCGGCCTCGGCCCAGCCGGCGAGCTCCTGGGCCAGGGCCACCCCGCTGCGGACGTGCTCGCGCAGCCCTTCGGCGCCGTACCAGCGGACGACGAACCACAGCTTCAGCGCCCGGAAGCGGCGGCCGAGCTCGATCTGCCAGTCGCGGTAGTCCACGACGGCGCCGGTGTCGGTGGCCGCGTTGCGCAGGTACTCCGGCAGGATCGCCAGCGCCCCGGTGAGCGCCGCTCGGTCGGCGACCCAGAAGAGGGTCGCGTCGAATCCGGTGAGCAGCCACTTGTGGGCGTCGGTGGTGTAGCTGTCGGCCCACTCCACGCCCGCCTGCAGCGGCCGCAGCTCCGGGACGACGGCGCTCACCCCGGCGTAGGCGGCGTCCACGTGCAGCCAGACGCCGTACCGCTGGCAGATCGGGCCCAGCTCGGCCAGCGGGTCCACGGCCGTCGTCGACGTCGTCCCGACCGTGGCGCAGACCAGGACCGGGACGAACCCGCGCGCGACGTCGCGCTCCAGCCGGGCGGCGAGGGCGCCCGGGCGCATGGCCAGGTCGCCGTCCACCTCGACGATGCGGACGGCGTCGCTGCCCAGGCCGGCGATCCGCACGGCCTTCTCCATCGAGGAGTGCGTCTCGGCGGAGACGTAGACCGTGTACTCGTCCGGGCGGACGCCACCGCGCACGGTCGCCCCGCGGCTGGCCCGGTGCAGGGCCGCCAGCAGCGCGACCAGGTTCGCCCCGGAGCTCGAGTCCTGGACGACGCCGCCGCCGGTGCCGGTCGACCGGAATGCCGCGGGCAGGCCGAGCAGGTCGGCGAACCAGTCCAGCACGTGCTGCTCGAGCTCGGTGGCCGCCGGGCTGGTCACCCAGGACATGCCCTGGACGCCGAGGCCGGCCGAGACCAGGTCGCCGAGCACCGAGGGGCCGGAGGTGTTGGCCGGGAAGTAGCCGAAGAAGCCCGGGTGCTGCCAGTGGGTCACCCCGGGCAGCACGACCCGGTCCAGGTCGGCCAGGACGGCGGAGAACGGCTCGCCCTGCTCCGGGGCCTGGGGCGGCAGCGCAGCGCGGACGTCGCCGGGGGAGACCTGCGAGCGGACGGGGAGGGACCCGACCCGGGCCCAGTAGTCGGCGATCCAGTCGACGACCTCGTGGCCGTGCTGCCGGAACTGGTCGGGGGTCATGTGGCCGGTCACCGGGCCAACCTATGTCGCCGTCGGGCACGGTTGGTGGAGGGTGCCCCCGGTGCGACTCGAACGCACACTGCGCGGGTTGTGACTCGTTCCGACCCACGGTCTGGGTCTGGTGCCCCCGGTGCGACTCGAACGCACACTGCGCGGGTTGTGACTCGTTCCAACCCACGGTCTGGGTCTGGTGCCCCCGGTGCGACTCGAACGCACACTGCGCGGGTTTTGAATCCGCTCCCTCTGCCGATTGGGGTACGGGGGCTGGGCGGCCAGACTATCGGGACGTGGGACGGCGGCTTCAGTCGCTAGGCTCTGCCCGTGAGCAGCGAGCCGATCCGTGTCCTCATCGCCGAAGACGAGGCTCTCATCCGCCTCGATCTCAAAGAGATGCTGGAGGAGGAGGGTTACGTCGTCGTCGCCGAGGTCGGCGACGGCCAGGCCGCCGTCGACCAGGCCCAGGCGCTGCGCCCCGACCTCGTCGTCCTCGACGTGCAGATGCCGGTCCTCGACGGCATCTCCGCCGCCGAGCAGATCGCCGCCGAGCGCATCGCACCGGTCATCGTGCTGACGGCCTTCAGCCAGCGCGAGCTGGTCGAGCGGGCGCGCGATGCGGGGGCGATGGCCTACCTGGTCAAGCCGTTCTCCAAGAACGACCTGGTGCCCGCGATCGAGGTGGCCCGCGGCCGGTTCCTGGAGATGACCGCGCTGGACGCCGAGGTCGGTGACCTGAAGGAGCGCCTGGAGGCCCGCAAGGTCGTCGAGCAGGCCAAGGGCCGGCTGATGAGCGAGCGCGGCATGACCGAGGCGGAAGCGTTCCGCTGGATCCAGCGCACCGCGATGAACGAGCGCACGTCGATGAAGGCGCTGGCGCAGGCGATCCTGGAGACCGACGTCGCCGACCCGGCCCCCTCCGGCGGTCCGGCCGGCGCCTGATCCGCCCTCGTCGGGGCCGTCGCCGGGGCGCCCTGGCGCGGCGTGCGGTCCGGTGGTGACGTCCGTGTGACGTCGTTTGCCGGCGTGTGGCGGTCCCGAATCGGCCAGGTCACGACCTCATCACGGTGCGGGAGAGGGTGGCCGGGCCGGTTGCTTAGCGGTTAGGTTCCTGGCACTGATCGGCCATACGAGGGGCGATCCTGCCTGTCGATGGCTGGTGGCAACGAATCCACACTGGGAGTCACTTGATGCGCAATGGCACCTTCGCCCGCGCGTTCGCAGTCTCCGGCGCTGCCCTGCTTGCGCTGACCGCCTGTGGCGGCGGCAGCGACTCGGGCAGCGACGCCGGGAGCAGCGACGCGAGCGGTGAGAAGCAGGTCAAGGTCTACGGCACCGACGGCAACATGGGCAACGCGCTCGGCAAGGACTTCGACGCCAGCGGGTCCCTGGCCGGCATGAAGGGCACCCTGCCGCTGACCGAGCTCTCCGGGGACTTCAAGGACCGCCTCAAGCAGCTCAACCCGCAGCTGCAGGACTACAACTACGCCGGCGAGTCCTACGACGCCGTGGTCACCACCGCGCTGGCGGCGCAGATGGCCGGCACCAACCAGGCGACGGTCTTCTCGCAGTACGTCAACGGGATCACCGTCGGTGGCGACAAGTGCACCGATTTCGCCTCCTGCCTCGAGATCATCCAGGCCGGCGGCAACCCCGACTACGACGGGGTCACCGGGCCGCTGAGCTTCACCGACGCCGGTGAGCCTGCCCAGGCGAGCTTCGGGCTCGAGCAGTTCGGCACGGACAACCAGATCGACGACTCCAAGACCGAGTTCGTCCTCGCCGGCGACGAGGCCAACGCCACCAAGAACGAGGGCCCCGCGGCCGCGCCCGCCGGTGCCACCGGCGCCCCGCTGGTCATCGGCACGCTGCTGCCGGAGACCGGCAACCTCGCCTTCCTCGGCCCGCCGGAGGTCGCCGGCGTCCAGCTGGCGATCAACGACGTCAACGCCGCCGGCGGGGTGCTGGGCGCCGACGTCCAGCTGGTGACCGGTGACTCGGGCGACACGTCGACCGACACCGCCACCCAGACCGTCGACCGGCTGCTGCAGTCCGGTGTCAACGCGATCATCGGGGCGGCCTCGTCGGGGGTGAGCCAGTCGGTGATCAACAAGATCGTCGGCGCTGGTGTCCTGCAGTTCTCCCCGGCGAACACCTCGGACATCTTCACCACCTACGACGACAAGGGGCTGTACTTCCGCACCGCGCCCCCGGACACCCTGCAGTCCCGCGCGCTGGCCGACCTGATCGGTGCCGACGGCAACAACACCGTCGGGATCCTGGCCCTCAACGACCCCTACGGGACTGGCCTGGCCGACAACACCGAGAAGAACCTGATCTCGGACGGTTTGTCCCAGGACTCGATCAAGAAGATCATCTACGACCCGCAGGCGGCGAACTTCGACTCCGAGGTCCAGCAGATGGCCGACTTCAACCCGGACGCCATCGTGGTCATCGGTTTCGAGGAGTCCTCGCGGATCATCCAGGCCCTCAACGCCCAGGGTGTCGGTCCCCAGCGCTGACCCCAGCGCCGAGGTACTGACCTGGTAGTACCCGCTCGACACCGCGGCCCGGTACTCCCCTCGGGGAGGCCGGGCCGGGTGCTGTCCGGGTGGCTCGGCGCGCCCACCGGTCCCCGGTGGACGACGACGGTGCCGGTCCCCCCGCGGGGGACCGGCACCGTCATCGTGCGGTGCGGGCTGCTACTGGGCCTTGGCCAGCGTTCCCAGGTAGAGCTCGATGACCTTCGGGTCGTTCATCAGCGACTGCCCGGTGTCGGTG